>NZ_JBFUFF010000091.1:0-27711 GCF_056403555.1 Rhizobium sp. P2_G2 | reverse complement strand
GGATAGGGTGGAGCGACGTCACAAACCCGTGACTGGTCTGAGCTGAGGAAACGCGACATGTTGGATATCAGCCAGCAGGACCGTTCGGCAATCCTGAAGGTCCCAGGCGGCGAGGATGAAATGGTCCTCGCCCGGTTCGACAGCTCGGAAGGCGTGAATTCGCTGTTCGAATATCGGATCGAGGCGCTGTCGGAGACGGGCGACATCGATTTCGACAGCAAGATCGGCAAGAACGTTTCTGTTACCTTCAAGGGCCTTGACGACGGCGAGCGGGTTTTCGATGGCATCCTGACTGAAACACAATGGCTCGGCGTGCGAGACGATCTTCATGTCTATCGCCTTGTCCTCAGGCCTTGGTTCTGGATCTTGTCGCAGCGTAGCGATTGCTTCATCTTTCATGACAAGACCGTCACCGACATCATCTCGGAGGTCTTCGGGCGTCATTCCTTCGCGCAGTTCGAGGACCGCACGACGGGCGAGTATAGCCCGATCGAATATTGCGTTCAGTATCGCGAAACCGACATGGCCTTTGTCTGCCGGCTGATGGAAAAGTTCGGCATCAATTATTTCTTCACGCATCAGGAAGGCGAGCACAAGCTGATCCTGTGCGACAGCAACGAGAGTTTCGACCCCGCGCCGGGCGGGTCTCGCCCCTATGTGCCGCTTGAGGGCACCGACCGGCGCGACCGCGAGCTTTTCACCCACTGGATACCGGAGCGCCGTTTCACCTCCGGCCGCGTGGTCTATCGCGACTACAATTTCAAGAAGCCGACCGCGAAGATGGAAGCGGAAAATAACGGCACCGCATCCTACGAAAATGCCGGACAGGAACTCTACGACTATCCCGGCAAATATGACGAGCAGCCGGATGGGACGAAACTGGTGACCGTGCAGCTTCAGGAGGAGGAGGGGCAGGACAAGCGCTGCCTCGGCAGCGGCAATTGCGTGTCGCTCTATCCCGGAACGCTGATGACGCTGACCGATCACCCTTTCGACTACAACAAGGAATATGTCGTGCTGGCCGCGCAGCACAGCTTCACCTCGCAGCAATACCGCTCCGGCGGCGGCGCGAGCGGCGATATCGACTATGATGGCCAGTTCGAGTGCATCGACAGCAGCATCCCGGTCCGGCCGCCGGTGGTCACCCGCAAGACCATGGTTCATGGCCCGCAGACGGCCGTGGTGGTCGGCAAGGAAGGCGAGGAGATCGATTGCGACGAATATGGCCGCATCCTCGTGCGCTTCTTCTGGGACCGCAAGGACGACCAGTCGATGCGCTGCCGCGTCGGACAGAACTGGGCCTACAAGCAATGGGGCGGAATGATCATCCCGCGCATCGGCATGGAAGTGGTCGTTGAATTTCTCGAAGGCGACCCCGATCGTCCGCTGGTCACCGGCTGCGTCTACAACAACGACAACATGCCGCCATACTTGCTGCCGGGCAACAAGACGCGCTCCGTGTTCAAGACCCACAGCCACAAGGCCGACGGCTACAACGAAATCCGCTTCGAGGATGAAGCCAACGAGGAAGAGGTCTGGTTCCACGCGCAGAAATATCACAATGCCGTGGTGGAGAATAACGAAACCTGGCAGATCGGCGCCAATCGGCACAAGTCGGTCGGGGCCTCGCAATCGGAAACGGTCGGGACGGACAAGGATATCAAGATCGGCGCTGACCATCGTGAGGAAATCGGCGGCGAGATGGACCTGACCGTCGGTGCCGCGAGGATCGAGAAGATCGGTGCGGACGATTCCACGACGGTCGGAAGCGACCAGTTGAACAAGATCGGCGGATCGCTGATGACCGACATCGGCATGGATCATGGAATGAAGGCCGGCATGGGTCAATATCAGGAAGCCGGCATGAATTTTCACATCAAGGCCGGCATGAGCGTCACCATCGAAGCGGGATTGTCGATCACGCTGATGGTCGGCGGCAATTACATCAGCATCAGCCCGGCTGGCATATCGATCGAAGGCCTGCCGATGGTGTCGATCAACTGCAGCATCCCGGCGCCGCCGCCGCCGCCGCCGATGACCATCAAATCGCCGGCGCAGCCTAAGAAATATAAGGGCCCGCATGCGACCCGCTATAAGCGTTCGTTCCAGAAATAGGAGCCCGGAGATGCGCAAGTACTGCACGGCAAGGGGCGAACAATGAAGCCCGCGGCGCGCCTGACGGACATGCATACATGCCCGCTTGCGACGCCGGGCACGCCGCCCATTCCGCATGTCGGCGGTCCGATCATGCCGCCCTGCTATCCGCCGGTGTTGATCGGTATGCTGCCGGCTGCGCGGGTCAGCGACATGTGCCTGTGCGTTGGACCGCCTGATGTCATCGTGCAGGGCTCCCCCACCGTCTTGATCGGCATGCTGCCGAGCGCACGCATTGGCGACTTGACTGCCCATGGCGGTGTGATCGTCACCGGTTTGCCGACCGTATTGATCGGTGATTTCGGGGGAGGGCCGGGAGGGTTCGGCGGTCTTGGTCAGTTTGCTCCCATTCTCTCCGCCCAGGCCGCGAAAAGAGCCGAGGAAAAGTTTGAAAATCTAAGCCTGGTCGACAAGAGGACGCTCAACCAGGCTCTCAATGCGGCAAAATCCGATGACGAGCGCGCCTATATATTGAAGGCGTTTGCCGCAGGCCATGGCGCCGACGATTGTTCCGCTTTTGCAACCAAGATCCGTGGTCAATCCAAGCAATGGATGCAAAACAATCTGCAACTGACCGGAAATACCTCCGGCAAGGGGGTGCAGCAGCAATGGAGCCATTCCTGCAATGCGACGACCGTCCAGGCCGTTCGCGGCCAGATGGATCCCATCTATGCCTTGCAGGTTCATGAGGACAATCCGAATTTCGACAAGGTCGACGGTTCCGACGCCACGAAGGAAAATCCGAACCTGGCGCAGGACCAGCAGGACATGCTGACCAGTCAGTATTCCGGGCCGACGGCGGGCCCTCATTCCGGTGTTGCGGTCGGGCGCGATCAAGCTGGTGGTCAAGGCCGTTGGGCCGACGACTTGCTGAACAACATGCAGGATACGACGGGCGTTGAGTATACGACGACAAAGGATCCCGCCAACCCGACCGACTTGATCGACAATGGACTGGATACCGGCGCCCCGGTGCCGATTGTCATAGGCAATGGCAACGGACAATACACGCACTATGTTCTGGTCACCGGCAGTTCGGATGGGCCACCCAAGACCTATACGATCCATGATCCGTGGACGGGAAACACCGTCACGCGAACGGAGGACGAAGTGAAGGACGGCACAATGAACATTGCGGGGTCCAATCAGGTCACCGCGGTAGAAGTTCCCAAACCGGTGCCGTAGGCGTTGCCATGAATTCCGAAACCGCACCAAGAACCCGTGATGAGTATCGCCGCACGCCGCCGCAGCTATATTTGGCAGCGGGCTGGCGAACTGCCGACGGACAGCCGATAAAGCACGCAACCGGCTGGTGGGCAACCGCCGGCGCAGAGCAGCTCCTGGCGGGCGGCGTTGCAATACAGGAAGTCGAGACACTCCTCGAAGCGATGAAACAATTGCTGCCGCTTTATAGCGAGCAGATACCTGGAGACATGCGGAATTTCATCGAGGAAGCGCTCGGATTGACCGCCGACTTGTTGCGCCAGCCCAACAATCCGGCGCTTGTCAACTGGCTGGTGGCATGCACCCAGACAGTAAGATATCAAGAGGATCTGCCTGTTTTTCTGAGCCACTTGCGGGCAGTCCTTCTCCAATGCGCGACAATCGCCAAAGGCATTTGGTAGCGTCAATGACTGTGCGACGGCGGATGCTCGCGCTATTGTTCGTCCCGGCCATAATGGCTTCCACCGTAAGCCAAATGAGGGGAGAGACCATGGAGCCGGGCAACACTATTCAGACGCAGAAGATTACTCTTGAAGTGGGGCGTGATCGCATAGCGCCCGAAGACTACTCACTCGAGCGTGTGATCGAGAGTGTCCGGCGCTTCAATGCGTCGGTGCGTATTGCGGACCTGCCGGTGGATCTGGATGCAGAGCAATTGGACACGGAAAAAGTTTCCGCTTTCATAGAAGGTTTCCCGCGCCTCTCAAGGGCTGAACTGAGCCTCCTCGCAAGCCGGACGGTTCGTCTGAACCTTCCCTCGACTGACTTGCACGCCTCCAGTGCGATCACCGCGCAGACGCTTCGCGATGGATATGGATTGGAAAAAGACCCGAACTCCGCAAACCCCCATTTAGCGGCTGTCCGGCTCATCGCTTCTCCTTCCCTGACAATAGCCAGCGACCGCGTCAGTCGCGCAAAGAGCGAGATCGAACATTTGGGGCCAGATAAAGGGCGCCAAAGGCGATCGGTCGCCATGGTTTTGCTGTCTGTTTCGGAGCAGATTCTGGAGGTAAATTCCGATGACCAGAATGCAAAAAATGAAATAGCCATCGCGCGCAAAATACTCGCGGCCGAAAAAGCAGCGGGGTCCGGGCTTGGTATGCCGTAGCGTGCATTGACCAATGGCGAATCCAATTGGTTATCTGCGCTGAAAGGGTTAGGGTGATGTCGGCTACGCCGAATATGCACGAGGAGCCGGAGATAGGGATCGCCAAACGATGTCATCTCGGCAAAGTGGGACGTCGTGTTTTCTACATGGATACGCTGTAGGCATATGTGTGCTTAGCATTGGATAATTGATGACCACACTCACCCTCCAGATCTCCAATCTCAATGAGCTGCCCGATGGTGGTCCGCTCACATTCACCGCGCATGGCCGGAGTTTCGAGATCGGCCGGGATCTGTTTCGCGATTGGGTGCTGCCGGACCCGGATCTGTTCATTTCGGGCCGCCATGCCGAGATCCAGTTCGACGGCCAGAATTATTATCTCAACGATGTCTCGCGCAACGGCACCTTCGTCAACGGCGCCACCCAGCGCGTCAAGAGCCCGTATCGCATCTTCAACGGCGACCGCATCGAGATCGGCAATTATATCATCGTTGCCCATCTGCAAGGCGAAGCTGCGCCGCGCGACTTCAACAGCAATAAGGACCAGGCATTCGGCGGCGATGACGACGATATCTGGGGCGTCGGCGCCGCTGCCGCACCACCGCCCGGGAACCGCAGGGATTTCATGCCGCGGCAGAATGTCAGTTATGCGGAGCCGGATTTTGCCCATTCCTATGTCGACATGCCGGCGCTGAACCCCCAGACCAGCTTCCCGACATCGCCTCAACCGGGCTTTCCGCCTGCCCAACAGGGTTTTCCCGCACAGCCGCAAGGCTTTTCCCCGCAGCCGCAAGGTTTTCCGCCGCAGCCAGCAGGCGGATTGCAGCATCCCGCCAATCCCTTTGCCGCCGAGACGGGCTTCAACCGGCCGACGCCGGGCGCCGCAAGCTGGCAGCCGCCGGTGCAGCAGGGCCAAAGCGCACCGCAGGACATGCGCGGCGTCATGCCGTCCACGCACGGAGCTGGCGGCTTCATGGAGGCGTTCATCCGGGCTACGCAACTGTCGCCGGCGACGGTGCAGAGCCGAAACGCGGCCGAGCTTGGTGAAGAACTCGGCGAGATGATGCTGGTCGCCGTCGAACTGATGATGACGCTGCTCAACGCGCGCGCCTCCGCCAAGTCATTGGTCCGCTCCGCCGACCGCACGATGATCGGGCCGATGGACAACAATCCGCTGAAATTCGTGCCGGGCGCCGCTGCGGCGCTCGATACGATGATGGGCCAGGGGCGCGGCGGCTATCTCGATGGCAAGCGGGCTTTCCGCGAGGCTTTCGACGATCTCAAGAACCACGAGATGGCGACCTATGCGGCCATGCAGAAGGCGCTCTTTCGTCTGCTCGAGGACGACCTTTCCCCCGAAGCGATCGAGAAAAAGCTGCCCAAGTCGGCATTTTCCAGCAACAAGGCCAAGGCCTGGGATGCTTATGTCTCACGCTGGAACGGCAAGACCGAGGGCCGCGACAATGGCATGCTTGACGTATTCCTCACCTATTTCGGCGAAGCATACCGCGAAGCCGCCGGCAAGAAGCGTTGATCTCGATCGTCTTGCAGCGCACCTCTTCTGGCTCGCTGTCGGTTTACTGCCGGGCAATGTCTTGTTTGAAAATTGCCGGTATGCACCGCATAAGACTGGTGCGTGAAACGTCGTTGAGATAGGTGGCCGTGGCAGGTTTGTTTCTGCCTCGGCTTCCAGGGAGCTCGTCAACCGGAAGAAGCGCGTGCTGCAGTCGGTGGTTGCCATCGTGAAGATCGCCACGGGTCGGGAAACGCTCCTGATCGGACCGTCGGCTGCCTTCGGCGCCAATGCCCGACGCCACCTCATTCGCGATCGCAACCGATTGAGGCACAAGCTCGACGTGTTCATGACGCGACCCGGTGCTGCCGATCTGGTTCGTCCCTACCTCCGACGGTGGGGCCTGCACTGGGCTCATTCGCGCCTGTCGGAAAGAGAGACCATAAAGGACGCGCTGCTGCGGGCGGCGGCCTCCGGACAGCTTGCCATCGCGGTCGTACCTGAGACGACGCTGGCCCTCGCCGCGATGCGTCCGGCTGAGAACGATTTTGCCCGTGCCGCGCGCCTCGCACAGCAGCCGGCGGGCGACGCGCTGCCGAACGCGATCGTGGATCGGGTGGCCATCGTCCTTGAAATGGTACCCCGCTACCTGACCGGCGCCGCCAAAAAGGCCTTCGAGGATGCGGTAGCCAGTATAGGCATCGGCGTCATGGCCGGCATCTTTGCGACCTGGCTGACCGCCCATGCGGTCCCTGGCGTCGATATCGCCCTCTTCATTCTCGACGTGTACTTTCTGGGTTCCGGCGTCATTGCCGCTTTCGACGCGATCACCGAGACGATGCGGCGCGTCGCCAACGCTCGATCGCGTGCCGATCTCGAGCCGGCGGCAAAGGCTGTCGCGGAGGCGATCACTGCTCTTGTCGTGGCAGGCATCTTCCACAAACTGATGAAGGCGCGGGAGCCGGCTCGCGGGCCTGGCAAGGAGGGCGGGCTGCAGGTGGTCGTAAAGCCCGGCAGCGGACCGAAGGAACTGAAGGCGGTGAGGGAGCCACGGAGGCCCAACGTCACGTCCGAAACGCACAAAGGCGAAAGCCCCGGATCAAAGTCCCCGACATCTCCGACGTCAGCAGCGCCCTCGACATCTGCTTTGCCCCCAACGCCCGCAACGCCAGTTCTTGTTGAAAAATATCAACGTGCGCCGGCTGCCTCCCTTTCGAACGTCGAAGCACGAAAGTGGTATCTTGAGCAGGAAGCGAAAATTCCGCAGATCATCGACCGGAACGCTTCACTTGAAACGCAGGCGAAACAGGCTTTTAATTTTAGGAACGAAATCAGGACCGCGGCCCGAGATGCAATGGCCGATAGGGACGCTGCTGCAAAGCTGATGCGCGAAGAGCGCAATATCACTTGGGAGCAGCTTGTAGAAAAAAAACGCAAAGAAGGGTTTACTGGTGACGATGTTTATAGGGAGATCATAAACAGCTCCCAGAAATCGCGTAAATCCGTAAACGACAAGCTGGGCCTGTGAAATGATAAGAGAGATCGAAAACAGCGGAGCGAAACTGGAACTTGATTTGTTTCCGATCGAAAGCGAGGAGCAATTCCGGCGGGTAGCTGAAATAATAAACAAGGACCTGGGTTTCGCGATCACCGAGCGGGAAGATGGACCAGGTTTCAGCTATTGCCTGTTCGAAGAAGACGGTACGACGATGAAGCTCTACTATTCCAGCATAGAGGGCGTCGGAATCGAAGCGACGGACGAGGACGCGGCTCCTATGCTCAACCGGGTGCGCAATCATTTCAATGCGTTGCTTTCTAAATAGGTCGGGTTGAATGAAGCGTAAGGATTGAAATGTGGCAGCGACCCTCCTAGACCGCATCAAGCACGATCCCGAGCAGCAGGACTTGTTCAAGATCCTGCGTGAGATCGAGCGCAATTTTCCCAACAAGCCGCGCATCGGCGACAGCACGGTGTTGGCGGACGAAGTGGTGCGGCTGATGCAGGATCCGTTCCTCGCCTTTCCGGCGACCAATGTCAGCGAAGGCGAGGTGACGGAAGACGGGCGCATCCGACTGGTGACACGCTTTCTCGGCATGTTCGGCCCACAAGGCGCGCTACCGCTCTATGTCACTGAGACCGCCAAGGAATGGCTGAACGCGCGCGATCCGTCCTTCGCCCGCTTCGTCGATATTTTTTCCACGCKCTTCCAGCAGCTCTTCTTCCGTGCCTGGGCGGATGCGCGGCCGATTGCCCAATATGAGCGGCCGGAGAGCGACCGGTTCCTCAGCTATCTCGCCTCGTTTGCCGGCTTCGGCACGCCGGCAGTGCGCAATGTCGATACCACGCCCGACGAAGCCAAATTGCCCTTCGTCGGCATTGCCAGCATGCAGGTCAAGACCGCACGCGGCCTCATCCAGATCCTGCACGGCATATTCGGCGTCGATGCCGAGATCGTCGAATGGGTCGGCACCTGGCTCGATTTCGAGCCGGACGATTGCATGGCCATCGGCCGCAATTCCTGCCGGCTGAGCGGCGACGCCTTCGTCGGCAAGCGCGTGCTTTCGATCAACGAGCGGATCCGAGTCAAGATCCTGTGCAATGATCTTCAGCAATACCAGAGTTTCCTGCCGGTAGGGGCCGAATACAAAAGATTGACAGACCTGATATTCTTTTATCTAGGTTACCGTCAGGAAGTGGAAATCCAACTCGGCATCAATTCCGCCAGGTCTCCGCATGTTGCCTTGGGAAAGCAGGGACGTCTGGGCTGGACATCATGGATGCAACGCAAGCACGGCACTTCGCCGCCATACCATTTCGACGCCCATTTCCGGGTTTGATAGCGCAAGCAGCCAGCCCGGCCCGATCTTGAGAGGAAGGAAGGGGAGCGCGCATGACCGATATCAACGTTGAAGCCGTCGCCGGCAAGATGAATTCCGCTGGTTACGACGGATTGATGAAGGCTTTCCGCCAGGCGCGGTCTGCGGCCAACAGGAATATCGAGCTCGCTCATTTCCTGCTGCACCTGATTCAGAACGACCGGTCGGACATGGCCACGACCCTTGATGGCCTCAAGGTCGATCGGTCGAAGATCATCGCCGATCTCACCGCCGCTACTGACAAGTTGAGCCGCAACCAAACGGAAATGCCGGCCTTTTCCCCGCAGATCATCGAACTGCTCGACCGCGGCTGGCATTTCGCCACCCTGATGTTCGGTGAGACCCAGATCCGCACCGGCCATCTTCTGGTGGCGGCGCTGAAGACGCCGACCTTGCAGCGTGTCGTCGCCGGATTGTCACCGAAGCTCGGCATGCTCGATGCGAATGCGGTCGTCGACCAGCACAAAAAGCTCTGGACCGATTCCGATGAGAACAATCTCCGGCCGATGGATTATTCCGAACCGGACGCGGCCGCCGCACCCGGCGAGCCGCCCAAGCGCGGCACTTCCGCGCTCGATCGCTTCTCGGTCGACATGACGGCGCAGGCCGCTTCAGGCAAGATCGATGCCATTGTCGGCCGCGACGACGAGATCCGTCAGATCATCGACATCCTGTCCCGCCGCCGGCAGAACAATCCGATCCTGACTGGCGAGGCCGGCGTCGGCAAGACGGCCGTGGTTGAAGGTTTTGCCCACAAGATCCATTCCGGTGACGTGCCGCCGCATCTCAAGGGCATAAGGCTGCTAGCGCTCGACATCGGCCTGATGCAGGCCGGCGCGTCGCTCAAAGGTGAGTTCGAGCAGCGGCTTCGCGCGGTGATCGACGAGGTGCAGTCGTCGCCGACGCCGATCATTCTCTTCATCGACGAAGCCCATACGCTGATCGGCGCCGGCGGCGCCCAGGGCACCGGCGATGCCGCCAATCTCTTAAAGCCGGCGCTGGCGCGCGGCACGTTGCGCACCATCGGCGCCACGACCTGGTCGGAATATCGCCAGTATTTCGAGAAGGACCCGGCGCTGACCCGCCGCTTCCAGCCGATCCAGGTGGGTGAACCCGATATCGAGCGCTGCTGCGACATGCTGCGCGGCATTATCGGCCAGATGGAAGCGCACCATAAGGTCAGGATTTCCGACGATGCCATCGTCTCGGCCGTGCAATTGTCGCGGCGCTACATCCCGGCCAGGCAATTGCCGGACAAGGCGGTCAGCCTGCTCGACACGGCCTCGGCCCGCGTCGCCATCAGCCAGGCGACCACGCCGGCGGCGATCGAGGATTTGCGTGCTCGCATAGCGGCCCGTGAAAAGGAGAAGGCGCTGCTCGAGAAGGAGGCCGATCTCGGCGCGATCAATGCCACGCGGGTTGCCGTAGTCGACACCCAGATCGAGGAGGCGAAGGCCAAGCTCACGGAACTCGAAGGCTACTGGCAGTCCGAGAAAGCGCTGCTCGACCAGATCATGGAGCTTCGCTTGTCGCTGGCGGAAAAGCGCAAGGTGGCGAGCGAGGGTGGCGATGCCAGCGAGGTCCCGGACATCGAGAAATCGCTTGCGGCAGCGATGATGGAGCTCGAAGCCATCCCGGCCGAATTCCGCATGCTCTATCCGCATGTCGACTCCCAGTCGGTCGCCTCCGTGGTCTCGGACTGGACCGGCATTCCGGTCGGCCGCATGGTCAAGGACGAGATGGAGGCGATCCTGCGCCTTCCCGACATCTTGAACCGCCGCGTGCTCGGCCAGGAGCATGCGCTGAAGATGATTTCGCGGCGCATCGAGACGTCCCGCGCACAACTCGTCAATCCCAACAAGCCGATCGGCGTCTTCATGCTCTGCGGCCCCTCCGGCGTCGGCAAGACGGAGACGGCGCTCGCGCTCGCCGAAGCACTCTATGGCGGCGAGCAGAATGTCATCACCATCAACATGTCCGAATTCCAGGAGGCCCATACGGTCTCGACGCTGAAGGGTGCACCTCCCGGCTATGTCGGCTATGGCGAGGGCGGCCGCCTGACCGAGGCCGTGCGCAGGAAACCCTATAGCGTCGTCCTGCTCGACGAGATCGAGAAGGCGCATCCTGATGTGCACGAACTGTTCTTCCAGGTGTTCGACAAGGGACAGATGGAAGACGGCACCGGCCGGATGATCGATTTCAAGAACACGCTGATCATCCTGACATCCAATGTCGGTACCGACCTCATCATGCAGATGACCCAGGGCGGCAAGGCTCGGCCCGATGCCGAGCAAGTCAACGTCGCGATCCGCCCCGACCTGCAGGAGGTCTTCCCGCCGGCGCTGCTCGGCCGCATCGTCACTATCCCCTATTACCCGCTCTCCGGCGAGCGGCTTGGCGACATCGTCCGGCTGCAGCTCGACCGTGTGGTGAAGCGCATGCGCGACAATCACGGTGCCGCGCTGAGCTATGACGATGCGGTGGTCGAGCATATCGTCGCGCAATGCACGGATATCGATTCGGGCGGTCGCATGATCGACAACATCGTCACCAACTCGCTGCTGCCGGAAATGTCGCGCCGCATCCTGTCGCTCGCCATAGACAAGGGCAAGCTGGAGCGCATGCATGTCTCGATCGTCGACGGCACCTACCGCTATGACGTGACCGCCATAGATGGCGAGCCGGCTGCCGCCGATGAGGACGATAGTGTTGCACCCGGAGCGATGGATGACGCATTGCCGACGGATGTCGAGGAACCGGTCGGCGCGCCATGACCCGCTCAGGCCGACATATTGAAAGTTGATGGCAATAGCCATCGACGCCAACGAGTTTGCAGTTGGTCCGATTGCCTTGGGAGACGAGGTGATCGACCTTGCCGGGCATCTTCCATCATGACCAGATTGACATCGATCCTGCTCGCCCTGGCCGCCTCGTTCTTGCTGTCGTCGGAGGCGCATGCCGAGTTCACGATCTGCAATCAATCGCTCGATGTCTTCAACATCGCGGTCGGCCGCCAGGAGGGTGACGACTTCGAGACGGAGGGCTGGTGGGTKCTTGGCGCCAATCGTTGCATCGATGTCATTCGCAAGCCGCTCGACGATCGCTATATCTACCTCTACGTCGAGGACGTGTTCTCCAAGCCGGTGCTGCAGGGGCGGCTGCCGGCCTGCATCGCTACTGGAAAATTCCTCATCGACGGCGAGAAGGATTGCTGGCAGCGGGGATACAAGGAAGCCTCGTTCACCGAAGTGGACACCAAGGATCAGGAGCGCTGGACATTTATCTTGCGCTCATCGCAATAATCAACCGGCAGGTCTTCGCAGCATCGGAAGGTGCATTGGCGGAAATTGAACGGATTTCAGGCGCTGAAAATGGATAGACCGCGGCACAATGCCCCGCTGGCGGCGGTAACAAGAATTCACAAAGAGTTTCCGCGGTTTATCCTGTATGCTGGCGATATTGACCTGTGCGGCTGCTGAAGTATTGTCTCTCAACCTATAACAGAGGATTAGTGCGCGGATGTCATGGCATAGCAAGCTGGTCTGGGCGGAAGGTCTGTTCCTGCGGCAGCATCACCTGCAGCAGTATGACCGCTATGTCGAGCACCTCCTGGAAACCCGGGTCCGCAGCGTCACGCCCTATCCCTGGGGGTTCGCCGAACTGGAGATCAATCGCGACCTCATTCAGCAAAGCAAGTTCGGCCTGCGCCGCGCCGCCGGCGTTTTCCAGGACGGCACGCCCTTCGATCTGCCTGATGTAAGCCCCGAGCCGCTGCCGATCGACATTCCCGAAGCGGCCGAGCGCAAATATATCTGGCTGACCATGCCGGTCGCCACCGCCAACATGCAGGAAATCGACATGCCCGGCAGCGCCAACGGCAGCCGCTACACGCGGGCGCTGGAGAAGGTGCGGGATACGACCACCAACATGCAGATCGACGAGGAGATCGAGATCGCACATCCTCGTGCCGAATTGACGATCAGCGAACAGCCGAAGCCCGGCTATCACAATCTCAGAATCGCGCGCATCCTCGAAGTGAAGGAAAAGACGATCGTGTTCGACGAGACGATCTGCCCGCCGCTTCTGGTCAGCAACGCCCATGGCGTGGCCCGCGGATGGCTGGACCGGGTGATCGGCTGGGTGGAAACGCGGCTCGAAGCGCTGGCCCGCTATGCCGCCGACCCGAGTTCCGGCGGCGGCCTGCAGGCGCTGGATTATTACATGCTGCAGATGCTCAATCGCGAGGTCAACGTCATCAAGCACTATCGGGCGACCCGCTATCTGCATCCGGAAAAGCTCTATATCGAATTGATCCGGCTTGCCGGGGAATTGTCGACCTTCTCGAACACCCGCATCGCGCCGGAATTCCCGGCCTATGATCACGACAACCTGCACGAGGTCATGGAACCGGTGCTGACGGTGATCCAGCGCCTGCTCAGTCTAGATATCGGCCGCGCCATCCGCCTCGACCTGACGGAAGTCCGCGCCAACGCCTTCCTCGCCAATGTCAACGACCGGAATCTGTTCCGCAACGCGCGCTTCGTTATCGAAGTTTCCGCCAGCATGCCGTTACAACAGATACAGCTGAAGTTTCCCGAACTGTGTAAGGTCGCGCCGAACAATAGGATGCGTGAAGTGGTCCAGACCAATCTTCCAGGCCTGACGGTCGTGCATATGCCGACGCCGCCCCGGCAGATCCGGACGATCATCGACCATGTCTACTTTCAACTTGACAAGAATTCCCCTTTGTGGCCGGAATTCAGTGTTGCGAGCGGAATAGCCCTGCATTTTGCAGGTAATTGGCCCGGCCTCCAGTTGGATCTGTGGGCCATCGTGGACGATCAGAGATGAGCAATTCCGACGATCCCTTCGCCAACAATGGGAGGACCGTTATCCGGCCCCGCCCGGGCGGAGCGGCGTTGGGCAACAACAACCCTGCCGGCGGTCCGTTTACCGGCAGCCCTTTCCCCAACAACCAGGGCAATTCGCCTTTTGGCTTCGACGGTTTTGGTGGTGCGGGCGGCCAGCAGCGCATCATGGGCCAGCCGCCCGGCGTCGACTGGGCCTTCGATGATCCGACGCTGTCGCGTCAGCCGCAGGTCCAGGCGCCGGCCCGGCGTATCCCGCTGCAGGTGGCGCTCAATTCCAAGATCGGCCAGCAGGTCAAGGCCGCCAACCCGATCACCCAGGCCGCGACCCCGCTGCTCACCCTGCTTGGCCGTCTGCGGCTGCAGGTGATCGAGATGGACGCCGTGCCGCTGATGCGGCATGTCAGCGGCACGATCATGCAGTTCGAGAAGAATCTGCTCTCCGCCGGCATCGATCCGGAACAGGTCCGCACGGCGAAATACGCGCTCTGCGCCACGGCCGACGACATCGTCCAGAACCTGCCGGGCGACAAGCATATCTGGCTGCAATACAGCATGCTGGCGCAGTTCTTCGGCGAGCGCACGTCGGGCACCGGCTTCTTCGAATATGTCCGCCGGCTGGCCAACAATCCGGCGGTCTATTACGACTTGCTCGAGCTCATCCATGCCTGCCTGTCGCTCGGCTTCGAAGGCCAGTATCGCAGCATGGCCGGAGGCGACATCGAACTGCAGCGCGTCCGGCGCGACGTCTACCAGACGCTGCGCAACGTCAAGCCGCAGGGCATGGTCGAGCTTTCGCCGCGTTGGCGGGGCATGCAGTTCAAGCTGGGGAAATTCCGCGACGGCATTCCACTCTGGGCCATCGCCGCTTTCCTGATCACGCTGCTTGCGGCAATCTATATCGTCCTGCGCTATCTCAGCGCCGATGCGGGCGAACTCTCCGCCAATTCATTGATCAACCTGCATCCCGGCAATGCGGTGATGATCGCCCGCGCGGCGCCGAAGCCGGACGAGGCGCCGTTCAAGCCGCTGCCGAAGATCGTCTCTCAATCGGAACTCACCCAGTTGCAGCGCATCCGCAAGGCCATGGCGCCGGAGATTGCCAAGAAACTTGTCGATGTCCAGCCGGTCGGCCAGCAGATCGTCATCCGGGTCAGCAACCTCCTGCTGTTCGATTCCGGCAGCGCCGACGTCAAGCCGCAATTCCAGGAGCTTGCCGAGCGCATCGCGACTTCGCTCAACAGGGAGCCCGGCGGCATCTTCATCGAGGGGCATACGGACAATACCAAGCTGAAACCGACCAGCCCGTTCAAGTCGAATTTCGATCTCTCGGTCAAACGCGCCCAGGCAGTCGCAGATATGATCGGTCCAAAACTCAAGGATCCCAAACGGGTCCAGGTGTCCGGCAAGGGCGATACACAGCCCATCGCGGACAACAAGACCGCCGCCGGCAAACAATTCAACCGGCGAGTCGAAATCTCCATCCCCAAGGAGGAGTCGCTTTAACGGGGAGCGGACGCGAAAAGATCGCTGACCTCATGGCCAGCGATCCGAAACAAGCAAAACAGAGAGCATAGAGAAGGGCACGACGCTGAGACTGCTGCGCTGGATCATTTCGGGCATTGCGCTCGTCCTGCTATCCCTGGCGATCTGGTTCGCGGGACCGCTGCTGGCGTTTGGCGATTACGCGCCGCTGGCCGGCTTCTGGACGCGCGTGCTGATCATTGCCGGCCTGTGGTTCATCTTTTCCCTCGTCTATTTCATTGTCTGGTGGCGCCACCGCCGCCGCGAAAAGGCTCTGGAGGCTGCCCTTGCCGCCGCCGAAGAGGTGACGGGTGACGGTGTCGAACTCTCCGAGCGGATGACGGCGGCGCTTGCGACGTTGAAGAAGTCGTCCGGACGACGGACCTATCTCTACAGCCTGCCATGGTATGTGATCATCGGCCCGCCTGGCGCCGGCAAGACCACGGCGCTGCTCAATTCCGGCCTCAAATTCCCGCTGCATGAAAAGGGCATTTCCTCGGTGGCCGGCGCCGGCGGCACCCGCTATTGCGACTGGTGGTTCACCGAAGAGGCCGTGCTGATCGACACTGCCGGCCGCTACACGACCCAGGATTCCGATGTCGAAGCCGACAAGAAGAGCTGGCTGCATTTCCTGTCGCTGCTCAAGCTGAACCGTCCGAAACAGCCGATCAACGGCGTGATCATCGCCATCAGCCTCACCGACATCATGACGATGAGCGCCGAGGAGTTGCAGCAGCATGCGACAGCGATCCGCAAGCGCCTGCTCGAACTCTACGAACAGCTGAAGGTGGAATTCCCGGTCTATGCGATTTTCACCAAGGCCGACCTGGTCGTCGGCTTCAACGAGTTCTTTGGCGGCTATTCGGAGGAAAAGCGGCGCCAGGTCTGGGGCTCGACTTTCCAGGTCAAGGAGCGCCGCGAGAACAAGGTTTCCCAGGTTCCGGCGGAGATCGACGATCTCGTCATGCGGCTGACAGAGGAGACGGCCGACCTCCTGCAGAGCGAGCCGGATGCGCTCGACCGTATCGCCATTTTCGGCTTCCCCAGCCAGATCGCCAATCTCCGCGACCCGATTGCCCAATTCCTCGCCACCATCTTCGAACCCACCCGCTATCATGCCAATGTCAATCTCCGCGGTTTCTACCTGACCTCGGGCACGCAGGAAGGCACGCCGATCGACCAACTGCTCGGGGCGATGCAGACGAGCTTCGCCAGCCCCAGCACCGCCCAGATGTCGGGCAAGGGCAAGAGCTATTTCCTTTACGACCTCTTGACCAAGGTCATCTACCCCGAAGCCGGCTGGGTCTCCAAGGACATGCGGGCGATCCGCCGCGAAGCCTTCTTCCGCTGGGGGCTGATCACCGTCATGCTGGTAACGACGATCGGGCTTTCAGCGCTTTGGTACATGGCCTATCGACAGAACCAGCAGGTGGTCGACATCGCCACAGCGGCCGAACGCCAATACCAGCATATCCGCGACAACCAGGCGACGTCGGTCGCTCCGGTCAACAGCGTGCCGTCGCTCGAAACGATCAAGCCACTGCATGTCATGCGCAAGCTCAACAACGATCTGGATGATGTGGAAGCGCAACGCTCGTGGTTTTCCGGCTTCGGCATGGGGCAGGAGGATCGCATCAAATCGGCGAGCGAGGATGCGTATCGCCTGTCGCTTGAAAGAGCGTTCCGGCCACGCCTGATCCTGCGCCTGGAGCAATTGCTCAACAAGAATATCGACGATCCCGGCGCCATCTACGAGACGCTGAAGGTCTACCTCATGCTCGGCGGTGCGGCGCCCAAGATCGAAGACGAACTGGTCCTCGACTGGATGCGCCGGGACTGGGAGGACAACCTCTATCCCGGACCGCAATACCGGCAAGGTCGGGAACTGCTGGAAGGATATCTCAAGGACATGCTGGCTTTGTCCAAGAAGCATGATCCATTGGTCCAACTGGATGCAAACCTGGTCGACAAGGCGCAAAAATCGCTGGTCCGCCTGGGTCTGGCGGACCGGGCCTATGCGATGATCAAGAGCGCGGCGATCGCCGGCAACCTGCCGCCCTGGCGGTTCGTCGACCATGGCAATGCCAATGCCGACGTGGTTTTCGAGACGGTGGACAATTCGCCGCTCGAAGATATCCAGATCGACGGCCTCTATACCTATAGCGGCTTCCAGAGTTTCCTTATCGACCAGCTCAACGAGATGCGCGACCGGCTGGAAGCCGATGTCTGGGTGCTCGGCAAATATGCGACGCAGAATGCCGTCGAATCGCAATTCCAGAACCTCGACGACCTGGTGCTGCAGCACTATTACAACGACTATATCGCGGCCTGGGAAGGCATGATGGCCAATGTCCGGCTGAAGAGCCTTGCCAAGGACAAGCCCAAATATATCGTGCTGGCGACGGCCGCGCAGGCGGCGACCTCTCCGGTCATCGGCATCTTCCAGTCGATCCGCGACGAGACCATGCTGACGGAAGACCGGGACAAGGACAAGGGCGACAAGAAATCGGACGATGTTTCCAGCACCACCTCCGAAATCGGCAAAATCGCTGCCCATCGCCTCGCCGACAAAACGAGCGGCCTGACGCATTCGGCGCTGGACGTCTTGCTGCGCAAGTCGCAGAACCGGCTCGGCGACACCAATGCGCGCCCGGTGCTGCCCGGGCAGATCGTCCAGGCGCATTTCCTGGCCTATCAGCAGTTGGTCGATGGCCAGGCGGGCGCTCGGCCGATCGACACGCTGATCCGCAATCTCTACGACATCAATGTCGATCTCACCAATGCGCTGGAGCCGACCCAGGCCGACAAGGCGGCGGGCGACCTGCAGAACCATATCAGCAATCTGCAGGTCAATGTCTCGCGGCTGCCGGCGCCGCTGTCGCGGATGATGCAGGGCGCAATTTCCGAATTCGAGGGTGATTCCGCCGGCACCACGATTGCCGAACTGAACCAGAAGCTGGTGAGCCAGATCACTGCCGTCTGCCGCATGACGACCACCAACCAATATCCGTTCAGCCGCAAGAGCACGCGTGACGTGCCGCTCAGCGAATTCAACAAGCTGTTCGCGCCGAACGGCCTGATCGACCGCTTCTTCGCCGAGAACCTGATGAAATATGCCGATACCAGCGGCGCTAAATGGACTTGGCGGCAGGATACCCGCATCGGTCAGGCGCTGGCGCCGGATGCACTGCTGCAATTCCAGAGGGCGGCCGACATCCGCGACGCCTTCTTCTATTCGAACGCACCGCAGGCCGGCCAGCCGATGATCGTCAGGCCGAAGAGCGTCTCCTCCAATGCCGACTCGGCAATCGTCGAGGTCAATGGCCAGCCCGTCGAAATCAAACAGACGCCGACTCCGGAAATGAATATCGTCTGGCCCAATTCGACGGGCACGACCGCCAGCGTGTCGATCTTCCCCGAAATGCCCGATCGCCAGAGCGACATTGCTGCAAACGGCCCCTGGGCGTTCATGCGGCTGATGAGCAGTGGCCGGGCTTCGGACAACGGACACGGGATGGACGTGCGTTTCGTCCTTGGCGGCCGCGAGGTCGCCTTCGGCGTCCAGGTGTCGACGGACAAGAATCCCTTCAACCTGCCGGCTTTGTCGGAATTCAAATGTCCGGGGTCGTTCTGATGCCAATAGGGGTGTTCGGCAAATATCCCGGCAGGCGCGACTTCATCTCGGTCGGCATGCCGCAATCGATCCTGTCGCCGCTGGAGAAATGGCTGCAGGCGGGCCTGGCGACCAGCAAGGAGGCGTTCGGCATGCGCTGGAAGGAAATGTTCCTGGTCCAGCCGATCTGGAATTTCCGGCTTGGCCGTGAAATCAGCGGCGTGGATTGCCTGGGCGCATTCATGCCGTCGGTGGATGGCGTCGGCCGCTATTTCCCATTGCTGTTGCTTGCCTATCCCGGGGATAAGAGCTTCGGCTACCCGCTCTGGATGGACCTCGATATCGACGGCTGGTTCGGCACAGTGCATGCCGCACTTCTCGCCACGCTGTCTGACCGCGATCTGCCTGATCCGGCCGAGATTGCGAAATCCGTCGCCGAGCCGCCATCGGTCGCGATTGTTGAGGGCGAAGGCAAGCAGGGCTCGCGCGGCCTCAGGATAGAAATGGGCGAGCAGGACCGCGGCGACTTCCGCGAGGTCCTGCAGCGCCACGATCTCGCTTTTGCCGGAAATCGCCAGTCGGTCTGGTGGACGGACGGCGGGGCGCATGTGGCGCGCCAGGTTCTGGTCGTGCCGGGAATGCCGGAGCCGCACGTGTTTTCGGGAATGCTGGGGCCGACTGCGATCGTTCGGGAAGCTCAAGCAGGCGTCTGAAAAATCTCGAGTCCTGCGTTGCGTGAAATGAGGAGGATGGCGCGTCTTACTTTCAGGCGCAGTGCGAGAATCCGGCGCGGGACTGGACATAGCGGAGATAACGGTCGAACTTGCATCGACGGAGGAGCCAATGGTCGGAAATCTGATGGGCAGGCCAAACCACCGACTGCGGGCGAATTCCTATGCGCAATCGCATGTCGGCTGCGTTCGTGAATTGAACGAGGATCGCAGCTTCTCCAACGCGGTTTGCGGCGTCTGGGCGGTTGCCGACGGAATGGGCGGCCACGACGCCGGCGATCTCGCCAGTGAAGCGATCGTGCGCAAGCTCGAACAACTCACTCCTGCCGCCGATCCGAAGACCCTCAACATGATGTTTTGGGACAGCATCCGCCAGGCCAACTGGACGATTAAGGAGATCGCCAGGGATCGTGGGCAGGGCGTGGTCGGCAGCACTGTGGTGGCGCTTCTGATCTTCGACAACGCCTATCGCTGCCTCTGGTCGGGTGACAGCCGCGCTTACCTTTTCCGCAGCGGCGCGCTGCAGCAATTGTCCCGGGATCATACCGAATTGCAGGAGCTGCTTGACCGCGGCGTGCTGGATGCGGCCGATGCGGAGAATTACTACAGGAAGAACGTTATCGTCCATGCCATCGGCGTTGAAAGCGAACCCTATATGGATTTCACCGATGGTATTATTGTCTCCGGTGATATATTCTTGTTGTGCAGCGACGGCCTGACCACGCATGTCAGCAACGATGAGATCGCCGGCAAGATGCCGGGACGCCGCGCCAAGGATATATGCAGCGAATTGATCGACTTGGCTCTGTCGCGCGGCGGCACGGACAATGTCACGGTCAACGTCATTCAGTTCTATTCGTCGTCGACGACGATCACGGGCATGTCGCTGCCCCAGATCGCGGAGATAGCTGGAAACCCCAATGGACACTGAAAACCATACGGGACCTTCTGCCGGAACATCGATCGGCCCTGGCACGCGCCTCAACGATATTTTCGAGATCGACGAAAAGATCGCTGTCGGCGGCATGGGCGAGGTGTTCCGCGGGCATAATGTCACCACCGACGAGGCGGTGGCGATCAAGATCGTTCTCGGCGAATTCGCCAGGGACGAGAAATATGCGAACCTGTTCTTCAAGGAAGCCAGGGTTCTCAGCAGCCTCAACCATCCATCGATCGTGCGCTACCAGATCTTCACGATCGACAAGGCGATCGGCCGTCCCTACCTGGTCATGGAATATATCCACGGCATGTCGCTGGCCGAGCGGCTGGGGACCGGTCCGCTCAGCGTCGCCGAGGTGCGCAGGCTGACGGCAAAGCTGGCGGATGGCCTGGAAACCGCACATGCGGCTGGAGTCGTCCACCGCGATCTGTCGCCCGACAACATCCTGTTGTCGAACAACGATGTAGCCCATCCCAAGCTTATCGATTTCGGCATCGCCAGGACGACACAGGCGGGCCAAAAGACATTTCTTGCCGGCGAGTTCGCCGGCCGCACCAATTTCGCCTCGCCCGAGCAGTTCGGACTGTTCGGCGGCAATGTCGAGGCCGCGTCCGACGTCTACAGCCTCGGGCTTGTCGTCATCAATGCGCTGCAGGGCGTGCCGCTCGACATGAACGGCACCCAGTATGAGATGATCGAGAAACGCAAGCGGATCCCGGAGCTTTCGAACCTCGATCCGGACCTCAGGCCGATTATCGAAGAAATGCTGGTGCCGGATCCTGCCAACCGGCACCTGACCATGGCCGACGTCGCCAATTATTTTTCCGGCCGCGAGCCGCTCGCCAACCTGAAGCGCAGCGTCGAAGTGCCGGTCGACGATCCCGATGACTTCTGGACCAAGCTGCCGGACACCGTTCCCGTCACGACGGCGGCAGAGCGGACGCCAGAGGACAGCGGTACCACGCTCGTTTCCGGTTCGAGCGACGAACCGGCGACTGCTCCCGAGCCTGATAGACGGCAACAGGTGCCGGCCGCGGCGACCATTATTGCCAACGCCCCGATGCCGCCTGTTGCCAGCGCCCCGATGCCGCCGCTGGCCGACATACCACCTCGCGAGGAGACGCCGCCCCAATTCGAACCGCCGATGGTCGAGGCAAAGCCGATCGTCTGGGAAACGCAGCCGGTCATAACCACACGGGGCCCCGCGGCATTGCCGGTGCGCAAGCGCGGCAGGGTCTGGCCCTATGCGCTCACCGCCGCCGTTCTTGTCCTTGCCGCGGGCGGAGCCGGGGCGTTTTATTCCGGTGCGCTGAAAAATGTTGTCCTGCCGCCAGAGCTCGATGCCTTGCTTGGCAGGAAGGCCGACGACAAGGTTGCGCAGGACGATTTGCCCGACCTTACCGCGCAACCCGACAGGCCGACAAAAAAGCGGGATCATGTTGCCGCGGATCAGCCGATGCGAACCAAGACGCGGCCGGCGATCACGGAAGCGACGCAGGAGGTTCCGGTTAAGGAGAAGACCGGAAAGAAGAATGACACTCTGACCACGGAGGTCGCCAGCACCACGACCACCGTTGCCAAGTCCACGGTCGAGGCCGCGAACCCGAAGGTCGATAATTCGGCCACTGCAGTTGAGGTTAAGCCTAACGTCGTCGAAACGGCGAAGGTCGAGGCAAAACCCAAGGCTGACGACACGGCTCAGATCGGTGCGACGCTGGCGGCCAACGAGACAGCCAAGATCGATACGAAGCCGAAAATCGCGGACAGCCAAGAATCCGATGTGACTGTTCAGAAGACGGAAACCTCGTCCGACAACCACAAGGCCGAAGCCACTGCCGACAGCCAGACGAGTGACAACGCTTCCGACACCACGACCGACAACGCCGACAATTCGGGCGGCATGTTGCCCGATAACAATCAGGACAAGGTCGCGCAGAACAAGCTGCCGACGGAAGATGCCGACAAGCAGTCCAGCGACGCATCCACCAAGTCGAAGACCGATAGTGCTTTGCCACACGACGACAAGGCAGCCGCTGATGTGACCAAGCCCCTGTCGTCGGACACGTCCAAGCAGGATCTCGATCAGACGTCAGGCAAGGTCGAAAACCCGGTGGTGCAGACGACCGCGGCGGCGGAGAACGACGACAAGGTCGCCCAGGAGGAAAATCCATCGACAGTCGGCAAATCTGCCGAAGCCAACAACACAAAGCATGTCGAACCGGTCGACCATGTTGCTTCCGACACGACCGCGGGCAAACCGGCGAGCACGACCTCTCTGAAGCCGGTCGCGACGGTCGACAACCAGAACAAAAACAACGAGACCACAGAGACCCATGTCGCAGCCACGGTGACCAATCCGGTCAAGACGGAGGATACGACAAACGACACGGATACCTCCGAGCCCAATATCGGCCTTCCGAGCGACGTATTGCCCTCTGAGGGCGAGGTGAAGACCACGCCGTCGAATGTGACGGCGAACAATGTCGGCGAAACCACCCATGACGCGGTAAAGCCGTCAGATGCTGTCACCGAAAACCAGGTCAGCCCGCAGGACGATCATCAGGCAGATTCGACCGCAAACAAGACCATTGACACCGCCGAGACGGAGACAAAGCCGGCTGACAGCGCGGCGGATGACAGCCAGTTGCCTGCCGCCAACGACAACAGTGCCACCAAGACCGACAACAGCGTACAGCAGACGGAAGAAGCGACCAGCAAGACCGATCAGGCGACCGATACGACGACGCAAAGCGAGCAATTGCCGGCCACAAATGACAACGGCAAAAACGCCGCAAAACCCGACAACGACACTCAGCAGACAGAGCAGGCCACAGACAAGACCAATCAGACGACCGACACGGAAACCAAGCCGTCAGACAATTCGGCTGACAACAATCAACAGCCGGCCACAAACGATAATAGCGAGAAGACCGCCGATAACGCCGGCCAGGATAATACGGACAAGACCAGCCAGAGCGCAGACACCGAGACAACGCCATCGGACACGACGGCGGACAGCGGATTGCCCGACGAGACCAAAACGCATATCGACAATAACAACTCAGCCGATAATTCCGCAAACAAGCCCGAGGATCAGTCCCAGTCGACGGATGTTGCCGTCGGGGAGCCGACCACGGAAATCAAGCATCCGGAAATCGCCGTCGACGAGGGATTGGCCAAGCGCGACTCCTGGGTCGCGAGCTTCGTGGGCGGCGATTGTTTCTATGCCCGGATGACGACCAATGTCGCCTCGGCCGCGGGCATCATGGCGGTCGCAGCCGACAGTCAGCCCTTTTATTCACTCAACGATTCCTTCACATCCACATTCGGCCTGGAGCCAGCGCTGCGCGGCTTGCCGATCGACACGCGTCAATGCGCCGTCACGGACCTGCTCAAGCAAGTGCGTCAGGCTCCGAACGAGGCCCTCGATCTCCAGCTCACGCCGTCAGACCAGGTCGTCAGCGGTGATCCGCTGTCGAGCCAGGTCAACGGCGTCAACAAGCCGTTCATGACAGCCTATCTGTTCGACAATGACGGCAAGGTCTACGATCTTTCGAAAGACGTCAGGAACAAGGCGGGCCACGATGTGGAGTTGGAATACCGTGGCAAGGAAGCAAAGAGTAAAGTCAAGACCTTCAAGATCATGTTGCTGATCGGATCGGACAAACCACTTGCTGTCGACTTTCCGAAAAAGCCGCCTCTCGCAAAGAATATCGTTCCAGCAATTGCTAAAGCAATCAATCTTCAGCCGGGTGGTGTCCAATATGCTTACGGATTCTTCAAGGTCGTTCCGAAGACAAACTAGACACAATGCGGAGATCGCAAGGAAATTGCACGGCAATGCTCGATTTTGTGACAGATATTGAGGTTTTCGTGACTGTAACCTGGGTAACAGGGCAGGGTATGTACTAGGCTCTGACGTTTGACTTTATTATCGTTATTTGGTTAGATACAGCATAGACAACGAACGCCGACAGGGGGTTACGATGGCTGGTCCAGGGAAGATTAAGACGAGGAACCGCACCAAGGCGCGCGTTCAGATCACCTATATGAATCCGCGCGAAAGCGACAAGCTGATCGAGATTCCGTTCGTCATGGGCGTGATGGCCGATCTTTCCGGAAACGCGTCGCCCGTGCCGAAGCCGGTGGTCGCACAACGTGATTTCGTGCCCGTCGACATCGACAATTTCGACAAGTTCATGGAAAAGACGCGGCCCGGCATCCGCATGCGGGTGAAGAACACCCTCGATGCGAAAGCCTCGGAGCCGGGCCAGGGCAGCCAGATCGTCACCGAGCTGCAATTCAAGTCCATGGCCGATTTCGAGCCTGCGGAGATCGTCCGGCAGGTGCCGGCGCTGGCGACACTGCTTGCCGCCCGCGAGCAGTTGGAGAATTTGCGGACTTACATGCGCGGCAATGCCGAAGACCAATTGCAGAAACTGCTCAAGGACACGACGATGATGCGTGCTCTGAGCGGCAAGACCGAAGCTGAGGGTTGATCGCGCCTCGAAATGAGGCGCGGCGGCTGAGATTATTTCCACTGGGACAACACAGATGGCAATCGGATCAAATGCAGGTGTAGAGGCAACCCGGACCGAAGCGGTGACCGAGGGTGCCGATGACTTTTCCAAGGCGCTGCTGCAGAGCTTTCAGCGGTACGACATCAAGGTCGATGACCAGAAGGTCAATGTCGCCGATCTCGACCGCGGCGCGGTCGAGCAATTGCTCGAACGGGAGCAAGACCCGCAGAAGCGGCAAAGGATCCGCGAAGCGAAGGAACTGAACGACAATGTCGACGCGGCGATCAAGACGCTCTGCGATCTGGCGCTGGAGAATTCCGACATTATCACCGATCGCGCCGATTGGACGATCCAGAACCTGATCACCGAAATCGACAAGAAGCTTTCCGATCAACTCAACCAGATCATGCATGCCGAGGAATTCCAGAAGATCGAGAGCGCCTGGCGCGGCCTCTATCACCTGGTCGGCAATACGTTCACGGACGAGACCTTGAAGATCAAGGTCATGAATATCTCCAAGGAGGAGATACACAAGGACGTCAAGAAATATCCGGACGTTCAGTTCGAGCAGAGCCCGCTTTACAAGAAAGTCTACGAAAAGGAATACGACACGCTGGGCGGCGAGCCCTATGGCGTCGTCATCGGCGATTACTATTTCGGCAAGGGCTATGCCGATATCGAAGTGATGCGCTACATGGCCAAGCTGGGCGCGTCTGCCCATTGCCCGTTCATTTCAAGCGCCGATCCCTCGCTGTTCAACTGGGGGACCTGGGACGACATGGTCGACGTCCGCGAGGTCAGCAAGATCTTCACAACCCCCGAATATGCCGGCTGGCGGTCGCTGCGCGACTCCGAGGATTCTCGCTATCTGGGCCTTTGCATGCCGCGCGTCATCTCGCGTCTTCCTTACGGCGCCAAGTCGGTCAAGGCCGAAGGCTTCGATTTCGAAGAAGAGACCTGGGGCCACGATGTCCGTAACTATTCATGGATGAATGCCGCCTATCCGATGGGCGTCAACATCAACAAGGCCTTCGAGGAATATGGCTGGACCGTGCAGATCCGCGGTGTCGAATCCGGCGGCGAGGTGATCAATCTGCCGACGCCGACCTTCGAGACCGATGATGGCGCGCTCGACATGAAATGCCCGACGGAAATCTCCATCAGCGATTCCCGCGAAGGTGAATTCTCGGCCGCCGGCGTGCTGTCGATCATCCATCGGAAGAACACGGACAAGGCCGCTTTCATCGGCGCCCAGTCGGTGTACCGGCCGAAGAAGATGGATACGGAGGAGGATACGGCGTCGCAGAACCTGTCGTCGCGCCTTCCCTACATGTTTGCCTGCTCGCGCTTCGCCCACTACCTGAAGGCGATGGTGCGCGACAAGATCGGCAGTTCGCGTGAGCGCGTGGAGCTCGAGCGCTGGCTGCAAACCTGGATCACCCGTTATGTCGATGGTGATCCGGACAACTCCACCCAGGAGGTCAAGGCCAAGAAGCCGCTCCGGGGTGCGAAGGTCGAGGTTTTCGAAGATTTTGAAAATCCCGGCTATTACTCCACCCGCATCTACCTCCGCCCCCAGTTCCAGCTCGAGGGTATGAAGGTGGGTCTGAGTCTGGTTTCGCGTCTGAAGAAGCAAGATTGATCAAGCGCGGCTCACGCTCTCGATCGCTATCGCAGCAACCAAGCTAGGAGATTACCGTGTCTACAAATATGCATCTTAAGATTGATTCGATTAAAGGCGAATCACGCGTTGAGGGTCACGAAGACGAGATCCAGATCGAAAGCTTCAGCTTTGGAATGTTCCAGCAGTCTTCGGTCACGCATGGTCATGGTTCGGGTGCCGGTCGCGTCGATGTGCGCGACATTGTTCTCACCAAGAATATCTGCAAGGCCGACGCAGCGCTGATGCAGTATTGCTGCAGCGGCAAGCCGATCGACACCGCCACCCTGATCTGCCAAAAGGCGGGTGGCGACAGCCCGGTGGACTATGTCAAGATCGTTCTGACCCAGGTGCTGGTCACCAGCCATTCGATCACCGGCGCGGAGAGCAGCGACACCGTGCATGTCGATCTGGCCCTCAACTTCGCGAGCTATGTCACGACATACACGCCCCAGTCGGCGCAGGGCACGGGCGAAGGTGATACGACCCAGGGTTGGGATATCGCTGCGAACAAGGCGGCCGCCTGATTTCCGATCGTTTGAAGCAAGACCGGCGGCAATTGCGCCGCCGGTGAAATCAGCCCGGTTGGGCTAAGCAATGTGAATGACGGGCGGCCAGGCTCTGCGTCGCTCCGGCGTTTCGACCGACGGGCCTTGTCCTCCAGGCTTCTTGCGCATACCGTGAGTGGTGTCCGGGACAGCCTTCGGTCGTATTGGGATCCTTGGTCCGATGTTCGGCGGTTGCCCGTGGCGAACGCGGCGGAAGTGATGTGAAGACAGATGGCGGCTGAAAGCAGATATCAACTGTCCCTGTTCCAGAGGTTCCAGGAAAACTTCGAAGAGAAGACTGACCAGAACAAGCAGGAGGCCGCCATCGCTGCGGTTGGCCCCGAAATGCTGGTCGCGCAACGGCGCAGGAGCCTCGACGAGGCGGAACTGAAGCGCTCGATTGCTGAAAATGTCAGCCATATCGTCAATAC
>NZ_JBFUFF010000090.1:0-27766 GCF_056403555.1 Rhizobium sp. P2_G2 | reverse complement strand
CCATCAGGCTATCTGGCGGGCAAGCCGCCTGGTGGTCTCGATATTCGGGAGCATGGCTCCAGATGGGCCGGGGCGACCAAGGTGCCGCCTTGTCCGAGCGTGCGAAACCGAATGGCGAGGATTTCCAGGCCTATTCGCCAACTGCTTCTTTGCTTCGTGCATTTGCCGGTGGGTCAGCCTTGTATTCGTCCTCAATGCCTGTTGGCGAACTCAGCTTTGATCGAAAGTTCGCCTGCATCCAAGGGGATGTCGTCGTCTACGACAATGTTGACGGACACAAGGCAATCAGAGTCGACGTGAACGGGGAGTTGCGGAAGCGCCAAGGCGACGAGCCTGTTGCCCTTTGCGATGTTGACATCAATGTCAACCACGGCAATCTCAGTGCGCTGGTTGCCAATGTGTTTATGCGCGACGATGTGAAGTGTATGATCGCCTTCCGGTATCCCCAAGATCTGCAGATAGACCGCCAGCGGCAAAATTCCAGGGCCTGCATTCATGTTCAATTGATCGTCATAGACGCCGATCAGCATATGTTTGCCCGTTATCTCCTGCCGAATATCGTCACAGAAGAGGATTTGCGTTTTCATCCGCGAGGCTCCCATTTCAGGGTCCTCGCAGGCGATTGCACGCGGCCGGTTGCGCGCTTGTTCAGCGCACCAGGATAGTCTTGATGGGTTATGACCTCTGACCCGGCAGATGTGGACGAGGTAAAGGCCGTCAGGGCGGGCGGATCGTCAGGATAGTTGGGCTGCTCGTCTGCGGCGTCCTCATAGACAATTCTGATTTCAGGCACGCCACCAAGCGCCCAGGCCAACTCGGCAAACGTGCCCAGCGTCAGATTGGCGGCACCGGAAAAGCAGCGGTTCACACGCGAGCGGTCGACACCGAGGGCGTTTGCAAGATCCTGCTGCGTGAATTTCCTGGATTCTTTCCGATGGACCAAGGCACTTTGCAGAGCGCGGCCAGCCTGGGAAACAAAAACAGCCCTGGCCTCGTCCTTCGGGTCCAGCGAAAAAAGCGAGTCTTCGTTATCATCAAGTTGATATGACATCGTTATACGTCGCTCCTGACCTATATTTCGGTTCATCTAGATCGATCGACTTTCTGTGATCGACACATGCGTTGCGATGTTCGCTATAGAGCGCGGGGTTGGTCTTCAAATTCTCAAGGAAGTCGCCTCTGACCGCGACGAAATTGTCCTTTGCGGGAAACCAGCCAAATATCCGGACATCCGGCTTGGAGAATTCCCACACATCGTCCGAGACGGGTCTCATCAGTTTAAACCATCGGCTGTTCGGGAAGGGTGCGCCGGTGATGAATTGCCGAAGCAAGTCGAGCACTTGCTCAGCGGGGCGCAAGTCCGGCTTGTGCGATGCCGGCGCCTGTCGCAACGGTCCGTTGAGCCATTGCCAGAAATCCGGCGTGGCATAGAACTTCCTCTCTTCAAACATATTCCGGGCGAGGTTGACCTTGACAGGTCTCAGGTCCCTTCGCTGAACCAACTCTTGCAATGTTGCCATATAAGTCAACACATATTCGTCAACAAGATGTTTTGCCGATCAAGATTTATCCATTTCCGGTCGGTGCCCACCAGATGAGTCGAACATAGGCAACCAACATGTCGATGTCGATCTCGCGTCTCTTCCCACCCACCCACCTCCCATTGACATCCAAAAATAAGTGAGTCATCACTTATCTATCGAATGAACGGGATCACCTCATGGGCCGCAAAAAGATCATCGACGAGGCAACCCTGCTGGAGGCCGCGCGCAGCGTGTTTCTCGAGCAGGGCAATGCCGGCACCACCAAGGAAGTGGCGCGGCGGGCGGGGATTTCCGAGGCGGCGATTTTCAAGCGGTATCCGACCAAGACGGCGCTGTTCGTGGCGGCATTGATGTCGACCGATATCGATACCGGAGGTCTTGTCGCCACCGAGATCGACAATCCGCGCGACGCGTTGGTCGAGACGGGCCGGCGGCTGCTCAGGCATTTCCGCACGGTCATTCCGATGGGGCTAAGGCTGATGGAGAATTCGGCCGTGACCATGGATGATCTCGGCAATCATTTCGGCAATGCGCGGGTGGGCGCGGTGGCCGATCGCCTGGCCGATTTTCTCCGGCAGAAGGATGCGGAAGGCGTGCTCAGCGTGCAGAATCCGCTCGCGGCCGCCCATCTGCTGATTGCCGCGATCCACAGCGTGCCGCTTTACGAGTTGATGAAGTTTCATGGCGGCGCCAATCTCGATCATGTCATCGAGGTGTTTGTCGATGCCCTCTGCGCAGGCCTGCCGCCTGGGAAAGGCAGGCCGGATGGGTAGTCACTAAGCCACGTCGCATTCGTTCTCTCAGCCTGTCCTATCCCGCAAGCGGTGACCCGCATTCGGGAGACGGGCGGGGCGTGCCCGAATTCCATTAACAACCAGATCAGGGAAGACTCCGATGCATATGCATTCCGGACTTGAACAGTTGCGTCCTCACTTCAGCCCACCTGTCGAAAAGCCGCTTCTGTCGCTGCGCGGCGCCGGCAAGATTTATCAGACGGCGGCGGGATCGTTTGCCGCACTCACAGGCGTGGATCTCGATATCCATCCCGGCGATTTCCTCGCCGTGGTCGGCAAGTCCGGCAGCGGGAAATCGACGCTGGTCAATATCATGACCGGCATCGACACGCCGAGCGGCGGCACCATCGATGCTGGCGGCCGCCACATCCACAGCCTGACGCAGGAAGAGCTCGCCATCTGGCGCGGCACGACGGTCGGCGTGGTCTTCCAGTTCTTTCAATTGCTGCCGACGCTGACCATTGCCGAGAACATCATGCTGCCGATGGATTTCTGCAACACGTTTGCGCCGGCCGCGCGCCGGGGCCGTGCCCAAATGCTGCTGGAAAAACTCGGCATCGGTTCGGAGATCGACAAGCTGCCGGCGGACCTTTCCGGCGGCCAGCAGCAGCGCGCCGCCATTGCCCGGGCGCTTGCCAACGATCCGCCGATCCTGGTGGCGGATGAGCCGACGGGAAATCTCGACTCCAGAACCTCCGACGAGGTGATGGGGCTGTTTGCCGGGCTTGCCGGCGAAGGCCGGGCGGTGGTGATGGTCACGCATGAGCGGGATCTCGGCCGCTATTTCACCCGCGTGATCGAACTTGCCGATGGCAGGATCGTCGGACAGTCGGGAGAGCGGCCATGATCATCCGCACCCGCTGGCTAAAGCTGATCCGCGATTTCGACGCCATCCAGGGCAGGGTGGTGATGGCCGTGGCGGCCATTGCGCTCGGCATTTTCGCGGTGGCGCTGATCGGCACCGCCTATACGATCCTGACGCGGGAAATCTCGCGCAACTATCTCGCCACCAATCCGGCATCGGCGATCGTGGATTTCGGCACGGTCGACGCCAAGGTGATCGCGGATGTCCGCAAGCTCGCCGCGATTTCCGATGTCGAGGCCACGTCGATCGTCACCGCGCGGATCGCCTTGCGCCGGGACGAATGGGTGCCGCTTTTGCTGTTCGTCATTCCGGATTTCAAGGCGATGCGGATCAGCAAGGTCGCGCCCCAGGCTGGCGCCTGGCCGCCGCCGGCCGGCACGATGCTTCTGGAACGCGAAGCGCTGAAATTCCTCGGCCGCCGGTTGGGCGACAGCGTCGCGGTCGAGATGCCGTCGGGCCAGGCGACATCGGTGGTGATATCCGGCTCGGTCCATGACCCGGCTTTGGCGCCTGCCTGGCAGGAGCAGATGGCCTATGGCTATGTGACGCCGGAGACCTTTGCCGCCATGGGCGGCCAGCCGGTGCCCGAACGGCTGAAGATCACAGTCAAGGACGCCGTTTTTGACCAGGCGAAAGTCGATGCCGCCGTCACCAGCCTTGCAGCGGTCCTGGCCAGCGCGGGCGACAAGATCCATGCGATCCAGGTGCCGCCGACCGGCCGGCATCCGCACCAGGGCCAGATGACCGCCGTGCTCAGCCTGTTCCTGATCTTTGCTTTGCTGGCGCTCCTTCTCGCCTCTGTGCTGGTGGCCTCGATCGTCGATGGGCTTCTGGCACAGCAGGTGCGGCAGATCGCCGTGATGAAGGCCATCGGCGCGCGCCGGCGCCAGATTGTCGTTCTTTACCTGACGGGTGTGTCCATCCTTGCCGGCGTGGCGCTGGCGCTCGGCGTGCCGCTCGGCATCTGGGGCGGGCGCGGCTTTGCCGATGTGATCGCCAAGCTGCTCAATTTCGACATCCAGTCGCATGCCGTTCCGCCCGGCTTCGTCGCGGCCCTGGTCGCTGGCGGGTTTGCCATTCCGCTCGCCTTTGCCGCCATTCCGATCAACCGGGCGGCGCGTCTGACCGTGCGCGAGGCGATATCGGATTTCCGCGTCTCGTCCTTTGCCGGGCGCGACCGGATCGATGGCCTGCTTGCCAGGATCGGCGGCATCGACCGGACGCTGCTTCTGTCGATCCGCAACGCCTTTCGCCAGCGCGGGCGGTTGATGCTGACGCTGGTTCTGCTCGCCTCCGCCGGCGGCATGTTCATGGCCAGCGCAAACGTCCAGGCGGCCTGGACCTATTTCGTCGCGGCGTCCGCGCAGGACCGGCGCTACGATCTCGAACTGCAGTTCAGCCGCTATGCCGGGACTGGCGAGGTCATGCGTCTCGTTGCGGCGCTGCCCGATGTGGCGAAGGCCGAGGCCTGGAACGTGACGGCGGCGGCGATCGCCCGGCCGGACGGGCTGATGGTGGTGCGCACCTATCCCGATGGCGGGCATGCCAGCCTCGATTTTCGCGCCCTGCCCAGCCCGGCGGCACTCGGCCATCTGGTTCTCCTCGCGGGCTCCTTGCCGCGGGCCGATGCGGAGGACGCATTGGTCGTCAACCAGGGCGCCTGGAACCTGCTGGGACGGCCGGCGATCGGCGCGCGCGTGGCGCTGACCGTGGACGGTCGAACGGCGGCCTATCGTATGAGTGCTGTGGTGCGGCAGATCGTGACGCTGCCGTCAGCCTATGTTTCGGCTGCGGCCTATGCCCACGTGACGGCCACGGAAAACCGGACCAATGCCATCCGCATCACCGCCCGCGACCATGATGCGGCGTCGGTCAACCGCCTGTCGAAGGCGATCGAGACGGCGCTGGCGGGCGCCTCCATTCCCATCGCCAAATCGATCTCCGCAGCGCGCATGGACAGCGCCGTCGGCGGGCATGTGAAGATCCTGGTCGTGTCGCTGATGTCGATGTCGCTGCTGATGGCGATCGTCGGCCTGCTCGGCCTCGCCTCGGCGCAGGGCATCAGCGTTGCCGAGCGGACGCGCGAATTCGGCATCATGCGCACGATCGGCGGCAGCCATGGCGTGATCATCCGCAATGTCGTGTCGGAAGGCCTGTTCATCGGGCTCCTGAGCCTGGTGATGGCGATCCTCATTGCGCTGCCGCTGACGCTCGGCATCGGCCGCCTCATCGGCAGCATGTCCTTCGGCCTGCCGCTGCCGCTGATCGTGTCGCATGCCGGCCTCATGACCTGGCTTGCCATCCTCGTCACCGGCTCCGCCGCCGCCAGCCTCGTGCCGGCACTCCGCGCCGCCCGCCTGACCATCCGCGAAACACTCGCCCATATCTGAAACGCCAAAGGAACCAAAGCCATGAGAAAGCGACTGCCCGTCATCCTCACCGCCATCGTCGTCATCGGCCTGCTGCTGTTTGCCGCCCATACATTCGATCTCCTCGGCCTGGCGCGGGCGGTGCATGGGGGGTGAGCGGCAGAGGCGCCGGGGGAACGCTCGGCGCTGTCGCTGGAAGGGAGCAACGCGCCGCAGTTTCGGCCGCCGACGACCCGAGGCGGCCGAAACCTTATGGCAGGTCCGCGCCAAACCTCCCCCTATGGTACGGACGGGCAGAGCGCGACATTTAACTATCTGGTACAAAGTGCTTGACAGGTATTAACCAGATGGTACAAAGTTGCGCTTGTGAGAGCCTGGCTCGTCACTCTGGGTTTGACTATGTGCCGCTTGAGGAGGCGGCAGGGAGGAAACGATGGGCTATGTGCTCGACTTCAGCGTCGTTTATGAACGGCTGCCGGAATTGCTGCTGGCGGCGTTGTCGACCATCGGCCTTGCCGTTGCCGGCATGTCGCTGGCGACCGTGATCGGTGTCTTCGGCGTGCTGACGCGGACGTCGCAATCGCCGCTTCTGCGCGTTCCGACCATTGCCTTCGTCGAGGTCATCCGCAACACGCCGTTCCTGGTGCAGATCTTCTTCATCTTCTTTGCCCTGCCGCAATTCGGCATCCGCCTGAACCCGACCGCGACGGCGATCATCGCGCTTGCCGTCAATGGTGGTGCCTATGCGATCGAGATCATCCGCGGCGGGGTCGAGAGCATCGGCAAGGGGCAGATCGAGGCCGGCCTGGCGCTCGGCCTGCACAAGGGGCAGGTCTTTCGCCATATCGTGCTGAAACCGGCCTTCCGGGCGATCTATCCGTCGCTGACCAGCCAGTTCGTCATGCTGACGCTGACGACGTCAGTCTGCACCTCGATTGCGGCTTACGAACTCACCTCGGTCGCCCAAAGGATCGAGTCCGACACATTCCGCTCCTTCGAGGTCTATTTCAGCATCACGCTGATCTATCTCGCCATTTCCGGGCTGATGATGGCGCTGTTTTCGGCGATTTCGAAGCTCCTGTTCAGCTATCCGGTCCGGTGAGGCGCGCTCCATGGCACATATCGGCGTAAACGAGCTTCTCTTCCTGCTTCAGGGGCTGAAATGGACCATTGCGCTGGCGGCGATCGGCTTCGTCGGCGGCGGGGTGTTCGGCCTTGGGGTCGCGCTGATGCGGGTTTCGGGGCACGCCATCGTGTGGCGGGGCGGCGCTGCCTATATCGCGGTGTTCCAGGGAACGCCGCTTTTGATGCAGCTTTTCGTCGTCTATTACGGCGTCGGCCTTGTCGGTCTGAACGTTGATGCGTGGATTGCCGTCGCCATCGCCTTTACGCTGCATGCCAGCGCCTTCCTCGGCGAAATCTGGCGCGGCGGCATTCAGTCGATCCCCAAGGGGCAGACGGAAGCGGCCAACGCGCTCGGCCTGCATTACGTTTCGCGCATGAAGGATGTGATCCTGCCGCAGGCGCTCAAGATATCGCTGCCGGCAACGATCGGTTTTCTGGTGCAGCTGGTCAAGGGAACCTCGCTGGCGGCCATCGTCGGCTTCGTCGAACTCTCGCGTGCCGGCCAGATCGTATCGAACCAGACGTTCCGGCCGTTGATGGTCTTCGCCATCGTCGGCGCCATCTATTTCGCACTCTGCTGGCCGCTCTCGCTGTGGGGCGCGCGCATGGAACGCCGGCTGGCCAAGGCGGCGCGGTGAGGAATTTCAAGAGCTTTGTTGAAGAGGAGGAAATGATGATCAACAAATTGAGACATGCATTGGGCCGCAGAAGTACCCTTCTGGCAATCGCCGGCGCCATGCTCCTGCCCCTGCTTGCGGCGCTGCCGGCCAATGCCGGAACGCTGGCCGACGCCAAGGCAAGCGGCAAGGTCGTGATCGGCATTCAGGGCGACAATGCGCCCTGGGGCTTTGTCAATTCGAGCGGCGTGCAGGACGGCCTGGATGCCGATATCGGCAAGGCCTTCGCCAAGCAATTGGGCGTCGAGGTCGAGTTCGTTCCGCTGGCCGTCGCCAACCGTATTCCGTCCCTGGTGACCGGCAAGGTCGATGTGCTGTTCGCCACCATGGGCATGACGGCGGAACGGGCGAAATCGATCCAGTACAGCAAGCCCTATGCCGGCAACGTGCTCTCCATCTATGGACCGAAGACGACGAAGATCGCCGACTATAAGGGCCTTGCCGGGCTGACGATCGGCGTGCCGAAGTCGAGCGCCATGGATACGGCGATTACCGCCGGCGTCGGCGATAGCGCGACCATCCTGCGCTTCGACGATGATGCGGCAACGATCCAGGCGCTGCTGGCCGGCCAGGTCCAGGTGGTCGGCGGCAACCAGTTCTATGGCGATCGCCTGAACGCCGCCAGCGCCGGCACCTATGACAGCAAATTCGACCTCAAGACGCTCTTCAACGGCGCCGGCACGCGTCTCGGCGAGAAGGACTGGAACGAAGCGGTCAACACCTTCCTCGACAAGATCATGGCCGATGGCGAGCACGCCAAGATCTACGCCAAGTGGATGAAGCGCGACGTGCCCAAATTCCCGGACGCCATGCCGGACATTCCCTACACCGTGAAGTGATCGCAGACCGAGGAGGCAGTCGCCATGCAGACTATCGAGCAGGGTGCCGAACAGGCCCTGATCGCGCTCGAAGGCGTCGAGAAATGGTATGGCGCCTTCCATGCGCTCAAGAACATCAACCTTTCGGTTCGCAAGGGCGAGAAAATCGTGCTTTGCGGACCGTCGGGCTCGGGTAAATCCACCCTGATCCGCTGCATCAACCGGCTGGAGGAGATCCAGAAGGGCAGGATCGTCGTCGAAGGGCTGGCGCTCGATGGCACCGGCAAGACCGTCGACGCAGTTCGGCGCGAGGTCGGCATGGTGTTCCAGAGCTTCAACCTCTTCCCGCACATGACCATCATCGAAAACTGCATGCTGGCGCCGATGCGGGTGCGGGGCATGTCGAAGACCGACGCCCGGGCGCTTGCCGGCAAATATCTCGGCAAGGTGCGGATCGGCGACCAGGCCGACAAATATCCGGCGCAACTGTCGGGCGGGCAGCAGCAGCGGGCGGCGATTGCACGGGCGCTGTGCATGGAGCCGAAGGCCATGCTGTTTGACGAGCCGACCTCGGCGCTCGATCCCGAAATGGTCAAGGAAGTGCTCGATACGATGATCGGCCTGGCGCGCGACGGCATGACGATGATCTGCGTCACGCATGAAATGGGATTTGCGCGGCAGGTCGCCGACCGCGTGATCTTCATGGCCTCCGGTGCGGTGATCGAAGAAGGGCCGCCCGACGAATTCTTCAAGAGCCCGCGGCACGAGCGCACGCGGGCCTTTCTCGGCGAAATTCTCGCGCATCACTGACCGGTCCGCAATTCGGTCCGCCTTTTGACAACCGGTTCCCCGGAACGGAACGTCTTTGCCATTGGATATTAAAATGACGGACAAACGCGCTGTGCTTGTCGGGCTGATAGGCTCCGATCTCAAGCTTTCCAAGACGCCGGCATTGCACGAGCGGGAAGGCGCCTGCCACGGGCTCGACTATCGCTATGAGCGGGTGGATATTCACGAGCGTGGTCTGTCTGCGGATGCCCTGCCGGATCTGCTCGGCGAACTGGAAGAGCGCGGCTTTTCCGGCACCAACATCACCCATCCGTTCAAGCAAGCAGTGCTGCCGCTCCTCGACGAACTGTCGGAGGATGCCGGCATGCTCGGCGCCGTCAACACGGTGGTGTTCCGCGACGGCAGGCGGATGGGGCACAATACGGACTGGTACGGTTTTTATGAGAGTTTCCGCCAGGGCCTACCGGACGCGCGGCGTGACCATGCACTGCTTCTCGGCGCCGGCGGCGCCGGTGTCGCCGTCGCCCATGCCGCGCTGAAGCTCGGCGTCGGCAGGCTCGACATTTTCGATCGCGATGGCGCACGCGCCGCACAGCTGGCCGAGGATCTCAACCGGCGCTTCGACGGAAAACACGCTTTCCCGACCGACGACCTTGCCAGATCGATCGCCGCTGCAGACGGGCTGATTCACGCCACGCCGACGGGCATGAACAGCCATCCCGGCATGCCGCTCGACGAGGCGCTGCTGCAAAGCCGCCATTGGGTGGCCGACATCGTCTACATGCCGCTCGTCACCGAACTCTTGGCCGCGGCGTCCCGACAGGGCTGCCGCATCCTGCCCGGCGGCGGCATGACCGTGTTCCAGGCCGTGGGCGCGTTTCGCCTGTTCACCGGGCTGGAGCCCGACGCGGAACGCATGCAGCGGCATTTTGGCGAATTGTTGGAGGCGGGCGCTTTGTAAGCCCCAGGGCAATCGCATGGGAGAGATTGCTGAGCGCCGAGGCCTGGCTCCCTCTTCTCCCCTCGGGGAGAAGATGCCCGAAGGGCAGATGAGGGGGCTTCACGGGTGGGGCGGCCCCCTCATCGCCTCACTACGTTCGCACTTCTCCCCGAGGGGAGAAGAGGGAGCAAGCGGCAGACGCCCGTTTCCATCATCGAACGCTCATATGCGCTCTCCCTGCCGTCCCCACCAACTTCACCCGCCCCGCGCCGCAAGCGCCTCGGGTTTTGCAACATACCGCAGAACCATCGACGCGACGTGGCGTGACAGTTCCTCCTGCGTCTCATCGGCCCAGAGCGAGTGGCCGAAGATCTGCGAGAAAGTCGCCCGGTTGGAGACGTTGAAGAACGACAGCGCGCTGATCTGCCAATGCAGTTCGAGCGCGTCGATATCGCTGCGGAAGACGCCGTCCTTCTGGCCGCGGGCGAGCAGCGACTGCAATTTCTCGATCGCCGGCCGGTTGAGGTCGTGGATGATCTCCGAGCGTTTCAGATATTGCCCGTGATGGATGTTCTCGATCATCACCATGCGAATAAAGGCCGGGTTCTGCCGATGGTGGTGAAAGGTGAAATGCGCCAGCCGCTCCAACGCTTCGACCGGATCGAGTCCATCCAATCCGAGATCGCCCTCATTGCCGCGGACATGCCGGTAGGCCTCTTCCAGCGCGTGGGTGTAGAGGCCCTCCTTGTCGCCGAAATAATAGTAGATCATCCGCTTGGACGTCCTGGTCCTGGCGGCGATTTCATCGATTCTCGCGCCCGACAGGCCGTTCTCGGAAAATTCCTCCATGGCCACACGCAGAATATCCTCGCGCACGCCCTGGGGGTCCCGTTTGCCCTGCTGCTTGCTCACTGCGCTTTCCATTTCCTTCCCCGGACGATCGCTGCGATCCCGCTTCGTTTGAGGCACGGGATATGTTTTAACTTGTTAGTACAAAGTCATTGACATTCTTAACCAGTTGGTACAGAAGAACCATGAGGAAGGCAAGCAGGCAGCCTGTGCGTGACGAGGGGGCAGCGTCTATGAAGACTTCCATCGCGACCGTGTCGATCAGCGGCGAACTGCCCGACAAGCTGGCGGCCATCGCCAAAGCCGGATTTTCCGGCGTCGAGATTTTCGAGAACGATTTCCTGGCGCATGATGCTTCGCCGAAAGAGGTGGGGCGGATGGTCCGTGACCACGGGCTGGACATCACCCTGTTCCAGCCGTTTCGCGATTTCGAGGGCATGCCGGAGCCGCATCGGTCGCGTGTCTTCGATCGCGCCGAGCGCAAATTCGACCTGATGGCGGAACTCGGCGCCGAGCTGATGCTGGTCTGCTCCAATGTCTCGCCGGTCGCGCTCGCCGGCATCGACCGCGCCGCGGCCGATTTCCACGAACTGGGCGAACGGGCGGGCAAGCGCGGCTTGCGCGTCGGCTATGAGGCATTGGCCTGGGGCCGGCATATCAGCGATCATCGCGATGCCTGGGAGATCGTGCGCCGGGCGGATCATCCCAATATCGGCATCATTCTCGATTCATTTCATACGCTGGCGCGCCGGATCGACGTCAACAGCATAGGCTCGATCCCGAGCGACAAGATCTTCATCGTCCAGCTCGCAGACGCGCCGCTGATCGACATGGACCTGCTTTACTGGAGCCGTCACTTCCGCAACATGCCCGGCGAGGGGGATCTGCCGGTGGTGGATTTCATGCAGGCCGTCGCTGCCACCGGTTATGACGGTGTTCTGTCGCTGGAAATCTTCAACGACCAGTTCCGCGGCGGCTCGCCCCGATCGATCGCCGGCGATGGGTATCGATCGCTGCTCTATCTGATGGATCAGGTTCGGCGCCGGCAAGCCGATATCCGCATTCCCGTTCCGCCGATGCCGCAGCGCGTGGCGGCACGGGGAATAGAATTCGTCGAATTCACCGCCGGCGAAAGCGAAAAGCAGGATCTCGAAGCGCTGCTTGCGACGCTCGGCTTTGCCCGGACCGGCCGGCACAAGAACCGCAAGGTGGACCTTTACCAGCAAGGCGATATTCGCCTGCTCATCAATACCGATGAACGCGGCTTTGCCAATTCCTCCTATTCGGTCCACGGCGCCAATGCCTATGCCTATGGGCTCAGCGTTGCCGATGCCAGGGGCACTGTGGAACGCGCATCGGCGCTGGGCGCCGATATCTTTGCCGAGCCACGCCTGCCGGGCGAGGCGGCGGTGCCGGCGATCCAGGGTGTCGGCAACAGCGTCATCTATTTCCTCGACAAGTCCGCCGCGCTGGCAAATATCTGGGACAGCGAATTCGATGCAGCCGAGGCGGCGGCTTCGCTGGCGGGGGCAGGTCTCACCCATATCGACCATATCGCCCAGACGACCCGCTACGATGAAATGCCGACATGGCTGTTGTTTTATACGTCGATCTTCGACACCCGGCGCACGCCGATGGTCGATGTCGTCGATCCCGGCGGCCTCGTTCGCAGCCAGGCCGTCGAAGGCAGCGATGGCGGCTTCCGCCTGACATTGAACGGGGCGGAAAATCGCAAGACCTTTGCCGGCAATTTCCTTGCCGAAGGTTTTGGCTCAAGCATCCAGCATCTCGCCTTCGCCGCGCGCGACATTTTCGCGACGGTGCGCGCGCTCGAGGCGCTCGGCCTGGATGTGCTGCCGATCTCGCGGAATTATTATGACGACCTTGAAGCGCGCTTCGGACTGGATCCGGACTTTGCCGACCGGCTGCGCGCCCACAGCATCCTCTATGACCGGGATGGCAGCGGCGAATATTTCCAGATCTACAGCCGGACCTATGGCGAAGGCTTTTTCTTCGAGATCGTGGAGCGGCGCGGCGGCTATCAGGGCTACGGCGCCATCAATGCGCCCTTCCGCATCGCCGCACAACGGCGACTGTCTCAGCCAGCCGGTCTGCCGAGGCTGTGAGCGACGCCTTTCTGCTCGTCTGATGGGCTGGCGGACGCGCTGCTCCGCTGTTGCAACACGCCTGCCAGCCGTATCAGGGGTTGGCGACATGATAGAGGATCGGGGAACGCCCCGGCGCCCGAAGGCGCCGAGGCCGAAACCGCGGTCAAAGCCAGGTCTTCCAAGGACGGACGAAGCGTTCGACAGGGTCTTCTTTTCTTTCCGGAAGCCCGAGATCACGGAGCATGCGATCGGAAAGATGGGAGATCCGGTTCGTTGTCTGGCTCTGTTTCCGGATGGCCCGGAAGAGCGCCATGGCGATATTCCAGGCACCAAAGGCCTGGTGTAGTTCCTCAATCGACGCACTCAGTCGATCGACAACCAAGGATTGTCTTTTGTGCATGACTTCTGTCCTGGCGCAGCGACGCAGCCAGGTCCTCTTGCTGGGAGGGACGCGCCGATGCGGAGACGCGGAAATCGCTCCGCCAGCCGGTCACGTCACGCTAAGTTAGGAAATGCCTATTGGCGGAACAGCCGAGATTACGAGGCTCGGGTGTAATTTCGGCTATATCGGATCACCTGGCATGGCCAGGCCATAATAGCCGGTCCGCAAAGAGGTGCGTGTGCATTCGAAATAGATGTCATCTACCGCCTCCTCTGTTTGAATTGCGGATGCTGTTTATTAGCACGCGATCTGACAAACGGCAAGACTGCAAGTGCGAATTGCAGACTTTGCCACTGTTGCGTTGCAGGACTGCAACAGTGGATCTGGGTTGCATAATTGTCGTGCGGGATGTCGGCGTTTTCCCGCTATATGCTGGCGGCAGGAAAGCCTCGCCTCTTGCGACACGTTCTAAGCCAGATAAGCCGCCAGTTCCTCGGCCGTCCCCAGGGGAAACGCTTCCTTCAGATAATCGAGGAAGGCGGAGACGCGGGCGCTTAGCAGCCGTCGCGACGGATAGAGCGCCCAGAGCCGGGTCTCAGGCCCATCGACATTCCCCCAGCGGACCAGTGTGCCGGCCGCGAGATCGCGGCTGACCAGGGACAGCGGCAGACGCGCCGCGCCGACGCCCATCAGCACGGCGTCGCGGACCATATTGAAGGATGAGAGGCCGAGAACGGGATCGATGGCCATGCTTGCCGGCCCGGCCGGCGTCGTCATCGTCCAGGCCCTGGCCTGGTCCGGCGCGCCGCGGACGACGACCGGCACCACCGCGCCGTCCGCCGGGCGGGCAATGTCGGGGCTCGCCGCAATGACCAATGCGTCGCGCAGGAAAATCCGTCCGACAAGGCTCTCATCCGGGTCGGGATTGACGCGGATCACCAGGTCATAGCCTTCCTCGACCATGTCCACGACGCGATCCTCCGTGGTGATCTCGAGGCGGACCTGCGGATATCTCAGCGCGAAACCGGCCGCCAGTTTGCCCATCGCCGTCTGGGAAAACAGCAAGGGCGCGCTGATCCGCAGCCGCCCGCGCGGCCTGTCGCCGCCCGAGGCGATGGCCGCCGCCGTCTCGTCGAGTTCGGTCAGCAGCGCGCCCGCCCGCTCATGCAGCGCCCGCCCTTCCTCCGTCAGCTTCAGCATCCGCGCGCCGCGCTCGAACAGCCGCAGGCCAAGGCTCGCCTCAAGCTCCCCCACCCGGCGCGATAGCGTGGCCTTCGGGCGCCCCGCGGCGCGGGCGGCGCGTCCAAACCCGCCATGGCGGGCGACGATGACGAAATCGGCGAGGGCGAGCAGATCCATTGTTCCACCTGTGAGACAGTCAGTCCAAATTAAGCGTCTATCGGTTCGATTGTGATCCACTCATATTGATCATGTCTTCAACACGCAACCACGGAAAAATCACATGACCATTCTCGTTACAGGCGCCACCGGCCGCGTCGGCCGCCATGTCGTCCAGCAGCTCCTCAATCGCGGCGCCGACATTCGTGTCCTCGTCCGCGATCCCGCGAAGGCCGACTTTCCGGCCGGCATCCAGGTCGCGCAGGGCGACCTGCTCGACATCGACGCCCTGCGTGCCGCATTTGCCGGCGTCGGCACGCTGTTTCTCCTGAATGCGGTGGCGGGAGACGAATTCACCCAGGCATTGATCACGCTCAACATCGCCCGCGAGGCCGGTGTCGAGCGGGTCGTTTACCTGTCGGTCCTGCACAGCGAGCGGTTCGTCAACGTGCCGCACTTTGCGGTGAAGGCGGGTGCCGAGCGGATGATCCAGCAGATGGGCTTCAGCGCCACCATCCTGCGTCCCGCCTATTTCATCGACAATGACCTGATGATCAAGGATGTCATCTTCAATCACGGCGTCTATCCGATGCCGATCGGCGGCAAGGGCGTCGCCATGGTCGATGCGCGCGACATTGCCGAAGTCGCCGCCATAGAACTGATGCGCCGCGACCAGGCGCCGGGCAAACTGCCGATCGAAACCATCAATCTGGTCGGCCCGGACACGCTGACAGGCACGGACCTGGCCGCGATCTGGTCGGAGACTTTGGGCCGCCCGATCGTCTATGGCGGCGACGATGCCTCCGCCTTCGAGCAGAACCTTGCGCGTTTCATGCCGAAATGGATGGCCTATGAGATGCGGCTGATGGCCGAGCGTTATGTCCGCGAAGGCATGATCCCCGAAGCGGGCGATGTCGAGCGCCTGACCAGGATCCTCGGCCGTCCGCTGCATCGCTATCGCGACTTCGCATCGGCGCTCGCCGCCTCGGCCTGAGGCACGGCTGATTGCCGCGATGATGCCCAGCCTCTACCCTGAAAATGTGAAATAGGTTCGGAAGGCCATGTCGAGGGCCTGTCTGGCCATGGCATCGGCCTCGCCGGCGCTCTTGCGATATTCGACGCGGTAGAATTTGGCCAGGGCGTGCTCAGCCCTGGGATATTGCGCCATGATTTCCCGATAGAGCTTGCCAAAACTCTTGGCCTGGTGCGACCAGGCCTTCAGTCCGGCGTCAACCTCTTGACGGCTGTTGTGGGGCTCGGATTTCACCGCCGCCCATGGCCGCATTGCGACATTGCCCCATATATGCATGACGTCGATCCGAAGCCCGGCGGTTGGCGCGAGCGTCCCTTCGTTTTCGCCCTTTCCCAAGGTTCCGTCGAGCAGTGTCGCCAATTTTCGCACCGGTGATGGAAGGAGATCGAGCTCGCTCTTGGCTTGTGGGTGAAAATGAATGCTGCAGCGTCGGGCTGCGCCGTCCGAGCCGATGGAGTAGATGTTCCAATCGCTCAGGAAAATATAGGGCGCGCCGACATCGATCGACCAGAGATCGCCCGTTGCCTTTTCCTGCAACACCAGCGGCGGTCGCCAGCCTTCCCCGGCCAGGGGCTTGAAGACATCGGTCTTCGGCTCCCGCTTGTAACCGGCCAGGAACTTGTCCGCCGCGACATCGCTCGTCAGTGCAAACAGGGCGTACTGCTCGCCGCGCCAGCCAAAGGGCTCCTCATAGATGACGAAGCGCATGCCGTGATCAGGCTTGACCTGCCAATAGAGGCTGGGCGACGCGTCGCCATCCGTGTCGGTCTGCGGATTTTTCCGGAAGGCGCCGGGATCGGCAATCAGGGCATCCCCCTCAGAAATATCGGTGGCCTTCGGCTGAAGCACGAGCATGCTGCCGATGTCCTTCGGGATAGTGGGCGGCGCGTAGAGATAGGCGTTGTCGGAGTCATAGGTGGCACGGGCGATCGCCAGGGCATCCGTGCAGATCCTGTCCTTGGACCCACCATCAAGCTTCGGCCACGCGGCTTCGTCCGCCCGGAGAAAATGCGGCGCGCAGAGGGAAAATATCAACGCGATGGCGGCCGAGAGGCCGTGCAGCCGAACCTTGGTGTGCGTCATCTTGGCAACCCCAGCCCTCGGAAAGGAATTCGCTTGGAAAATCCGTGTGATGACGGGGAGATGCGGAGTTTTATTCGAGCCGGTGTCTGGGCGTTCCATGCATCAACGGTGACGTGACGGTTGGAAACGGTTTGGGCAAAGCGTCTCGCATTGGCCGAGAAGGCTGTTTGTGAAAAACTGCTCTCCCCTACGGAAATGTCCGTCAGGAAGGGCATTTTGCAATCCCACCCCCCGACGACAAAGTCTGGGCCAAATGCGGAAATCACTCCTGCTTCGCGCCATAAGCCGACACGGCAACCGTCAAAGGCCGTTCCCTTCCGCCACCCGGATTGTTATTCTCGACGCTCGTTGCCGCAGCAACTCGGCTTTCATTGAGGACAGAACACAATGCGCTACATGCTGATGCTGCATGCCGACGAAGCTGCCGGCAAGGCCGTGACGCCGGAGGACATGGCGCGGTTCATGGGCCAGATGTATGCCTATAAGCAGGCGCTGGAGAAAGCGGCGGCATTCGTCGCCACCGGCGCGCTCGTCGGTTCCTCCGAGGCGAGCGTCGTTCGCGTTCGAGGAAATGAGGTCAGTGTTCTGGACGGACCCTATGCCGATGTCCGCGAACAGCTCGGCGGTTACTATGTCATCGACGTCGCCGATATCGATGAAGCCAACAAATGGGCGGCGCGCTGTCCTGCCGCAACCTGGGGAGCGATCGAGGTTCGCCGTATCAGGGACGCGTCGGAATATGCCGGATGACGGTTTCGGGTTCCATCCTTGCCCGGTCCGTGGCGGAGCGGGTGGCGCGCGAGAGCTATGGCCGCCTTGTCGCCTATCTTGGCGGACGCTCGGGCGATCTCGCCTCCGCCGAGGATGCACTCGCGGCGGCCTTCCTCACGGCGCTCGAGAAGTGGCCTGTCGAGGGCGTGCCTGACAACCCCGATGCCTGGCTGTTGACCATCGCGCGCAGGCGCAAGCTCGACGACTGGCGCAAGGACAAGGTCAGGGCCGGCAATGCCGATCATCTCGATCTGATCGCCAGGGAAATTGCGGCAGCGGCGGAGCACAATGAAGAGATCGCCGACAGGCGGCTGGCGCTGATGTTTGCCTGCGCCCATCCCGACATCGATGCTGCGGCGCGAACGCCGCTGATGCTGCAGACCGTGCTCGGCCTGACGGCGGCAGATATCGCGGCGCGGTTTCTCGTTTCTCCAAAGGCCATGAGCCAGAGGCTTGTCAGAGCCAAGGCGCGGATCAAGGATGAGAAAATTCCGTTTCTCGTGCCTGAAAAGGAGGATCTGGCGCACCGCCTGCCGCCGGTGCTCGCCTGCATCTACGCTGCCTATACGAGCGGGTGGATGGAGATTGACGGGGCGGAAACGCTTGGACCAGAGGCAATCTGGCTTGCCAGCGTGGTCGTATCGCTGCTTCCGCAAGAGCCGGAGCCGAAAGGTCTTCTCGCGCTGATGCTTTATGCGGAGGCGCGCCGGTCATCGCGCAGGGGGCCTGATGGTGCCTTCGTGCCGCTCGACAGCCAGGAGGTCGGGCTCTGGGATCTCGAGCAATTGCGCGTCGCCGAAAGTCTCTTGCGCGAGGCCAGTGCGGACGGACCGACCGGCCGTTACCAGATCGAGGCGGCGATCCAGTCCGCCCATGTTGCGCGCCGCATGAGCGGCCTGTCGAACTGGCAGGCCGTGATTTCTCTCTATGATGTGCTGGGCGAGATTGCGCCGTCGCCGGTCGTGACCCTCAACCGGTGCGCGGCTCTGGTGCAGACCGGCCAGGCAGAGGCGGCTTTCGGCGATATAGATGCGCTTGCCGGCGACCCGCGGATGGCCGATTACCTGCCCTACTGGACGGCGCGGGCGCGGATTTGCGCCGATCTCGGCAAGCTTGCCGACGCGGCGGAAGCCTTCACGATCGCCATCGGCCTCAGCTGGTCGGAGGCGGAACGGCGCCATCTCGAAGAGCAGCGCGCAAAAATCTTGCCCTGACCGCGCGCTTTTTTCATGGCGCCTGTCGAAATCGGGAACTCCTGCGCGACATCCCTTTGTCCAACCAAGGAGAACCAACATGACGACCACGACAATGACTGTACAGGGCATCTACGCGTCCGCCATCGTTTCCAATTTCGACGCGGCACTCGCCTGGTATGAAAAACTCATGGGACGCCCTGCCGATGACCAGCCGATACCGGGCATGGCCCAGTGGCGTAAAATGGGAGGCGCCGGCCTGCAGATCTGGAAGGATGACGAACGCGCCGGCAAGGGGATCATGACGATCGTCGTTCCGGTGCTCGAGGCCGAGGGCGAGCGGCTTTCACGCCTTGGCCTGCAACTGATCAACAGGGTGGAGGGTGATTTCGGCGGCGTGGCGCAAATATTCGATGCCGAGGGCAACCGCATCAACCTGGTTGAGCCTCCCGAGGGATTTGTGAACAGCTGACGGCTTCGTCGCCAGCTTCAGGCGATCACGTCTCAGGCCCAGAGCAATGGCTGCTTTGGGCCTGAAACGGCCAAGGCTTCGCGTCTCCGATGCGCCACAAGCGGACGTAGATCGACGGGCGAATGCCCGAGAAACGGCGTTCGGCCGAGAAGGCAGTCGACCACTGCTTTCTGCATCGCTTCAGTCGAGCCATAGGCATTCACGACGCAAGGCGCGCGCGGGATGTCGTAGATAATAGGCAAAACCGAGCGACACCACGACAGTGGGTGTGTCGTGCCAAGTCTCGTGTGTGGCTCAATACTGGCGGCGTGTTCGGTCCCAGCCGCCTAGCGCGGTATCGGCCACTTGCGAGATCATGTCTCGTGGCATATTTTGATGTCAAGGAGTTCGACATGATACCTTTCACGCGAAAGGAACTCTTGCAGTTAGGAGCCGAAGCCTTGCACAGAGAAGCAGGCTCTTCGGCCGCAGCGCTTTATCACAAGGCATTCTCCGAATTTGGTGCCCTCTGCTTCTGGTCAACCAACGAAATGCCGTCGCCTCGTCTCTCGGATGTCCTCGATGCGGTTTCTCGGCTCAAGCGAGAGGGCAACATGTCGTCCAGACGGTTGGCGGTGCAACTGGAAGAAGCTTGTCTTGCCGATATCTAGGACGCAGCGCGAAGCGTTACATGCGATCGCGCAGAACCGTCATCCGGGGAGACATATCGCCGGAGGCATAATGATGAACCGGAATAGCCTTCGACTCTCCAAAGATATTGACGTTTTCAACGATCTCGCGGGCAACGATAACCGCGTGCGTCTGCTGGCCGAGGTGGTCGCCAAAGATCGCGCTTCACTGGAAGAAGCTGGCTTCGGATTTCTGTTCGATGCCGAGCGAGCCGAGTTTTTCCGAGCCATCATTAGCAAGGCCGGCGAGCAGACCATACTCGAATGGACTGTCGACAGTGACTATCGGTTCTTCGAGGCCGTCGCTGACGATGAATTCGGCTATCGCCTGGATATCTTCGACCTCGCGACAAACAAGGTCTTGGCTGCGGCATCACGCAAGGAGCCTCGAGACTTGATCGATCTTCTGCACCTGCATGCGAGCGGCATTAGCCTTCCGTCGGCAATCTGGGCGGCTCCTGCAAAAGACCCGGGGTTCACGCCTGAAAGCCTCATCGAGGACCTCAGGCGGAACTGCGTGTATGTTCAGGATGATTTCGACCGTGTCATCACCAGAGAGCCTGTTGATGCACGTATGGCGCTGCGCTTATTCAAGCAACTTCTCAAAGAGGCGGAAGAATTCGTCGCCGCGATACCGTCGAAGTTTGAAGGTGCGGTGTTCCTTCAAGACGGGCGGCCCGTCCAGCCGGACTTGAGCAGGCTGCATGACTATGAGGTCCTTCGCGCGAGCAGGCAAGGCCATTGGCCTTCCTCTGCTGAAATTGGCAGCGAAATGATCGGGTCGGCGCGCTCCGACCCAAAGCCGTGACGGCCAGGTCGACGATTGAGTGTCGCCAGTCGAGCTTTTGGCCGCGTCGGGTCTCGACAGCGGTGCCTCTGATCGTTCCTCTAGTCGACCGTGCGAAACGCGGCGCTTAACCGCACACGTAAGGGTCCATTGATAACGCATAGGTCTGGTTTGTTGATGTCCGCTTCGGGCCAACGGCCGCCGAACGCACTCGGTGGCTTGGCGCCATTAGCGCAAGTGACAGGGCTATATTCACGCACTTCCGTCGGGCCGGTCAACGCCACAGAAACGATAGACATCGGCCCAGCAGTCAGGCAGAAGGACCGCTTGAGGGAAGTCGCCGGGTCGTTATTGGTGCAAAGGTGGTGCTCATCGGCACGCGCTGTTTTTCCCGATCAAACCCGGACGATGCTGCACTTGTGTCATGTATCGGAGGATGTCGATGAGCCAAGCGCCCATACGTTTTGATGATGGTTCAGCCTATGAGCGCGGAATGGGTGTCTGGAGCCGGCTTGCAGGACAAGTGTTCCTCGACTGGCTGGCGCCCTCGTTGGGACTTAAGTGGATCGACGTGGGTTGCGGCAACGGCGCATTCACAGAACTGCTTGTCGAGCGGTTAGCGCCAAGTGAAGTGCAGGGAATTGATCCATCCGAAGCGCAACTGATGTTTGCGCGCGCGCGGAAGGGAATATCTGGCGTAGAGTTTCGGCAGGGTGATGCCATGGCGTTGCCGTTCGATAAAGCACGTTTCGATGCCGCAGTTATGGCCTTGGTGATTTTCTTCGTTCCCGATCCAGCCAAAGGCGTTGCGGAGATGGTACGCGTGGTTCGACCAGGCGGCATGGTTGCGACATACGCTTGGGACATGTTGGGGGGCGGCTTCCCGTTCGATCCGATCCAGGTTGAGTTTCTCGCTCTGGGCATCACGCCGCCGCTTCCACCGAGCGTCAACGCCTCACGCATGAACGTCATGCGCGATCTATGGAGCAACGCGGGCCTTCAGGCCATCGAGACCCGCGAAATCACAGTGGAACGGACCTTCGCCGATTTCGACGATTTCTGGCATTCAAGCACAATTACCGGCAGTATACGGCCAATCGTTGCGGCAATGTCAGCCAGCGACGTGGAGGGGCTGAAGTCGAGGCTGCGTGCACGTTTGCCGACGGATGCAGCCGGCCGCATAACGTATAGTGCGCGAGCCAACGCGATACGGGGTGCGGTGCCGGAATAATTGAACGGCGTTGTGTGCCTCGCAAACTTCGGTGAATGTCGGCATTGGGCCACAGGCGGCCAACGAGCCAGGGCAGCTTTGAGCCACAAGCGGACGAACCATAAGGTGACACGGCGCGCCGAAACGATCGGACCAGGAAACAGGAGTGACACGCCTTGCCTGCCGTTATAATGCTGCGCAAGCAAACAGGCGGATAAAGGGGCCTTTATGTCTCGGCAGATCAGGATCAACGCGCGCGACGACGCCTTTGCGGTGCGGCGCGCTGTCTTCATGGACGAGCAAGGCTACTCGAATGACTTCGACGGCATCGACGACAACCCTTCCTGCGTGCACCTGACGCTCTATATCGATGGCGAGCTGGCCGGGTGCTCACGCCTGTTCCCGGAACCATTGGAGCGCACCCTTGCGCCAGAAAGCCCGCAATCGCCCACATGCGCGCTCGACGCGGGCGTGACGGCAGCGGAGACGTATCTGCTGGGCCGCGTCGCTGTGATGCCGGCATTTCGCCGCCGGGGTTTGGCGAGCGTGATCATCGCCGCGAGCGACGAGGCAGCGCGCCAGGCCGGCGCCAGACTGGTAAAACTGCATGCCCAGGAATACGCGCAGGATCTGTACGCCAAGCAGGGCTATGCTGAGATCAGCGATGTCGATTACGAGGACGAGGGCCAGCCGCACCTCTGGATGGCCAAGCGGCTGTGATCGCCGGCGGGTCCCTCAGCCCAGATCAGAGATTGCGTGCCCCCTGCCGCTCCGTGTTCACCGCGGGGGAAACGTCAACAGGGGCGAGCCAGCGCACGGTGGCCGCTTTGAGGCCGGAAACCGCCAGGCGATGTCCAGTTTGGGCCAAAGCCGGCCAGCAAGCAAAGGCAGCTTCGCGCCATTCGCGGTCATTCTTGCATGCGTTCGTGAACGTCGAGCCTCGACCTCATTCAAGACATTGGGGCGGGCTCAACCACATTCCCCAAACGCCGCGGCGTGTTGGTCCTTCCACTCCGGCACCTGATTTGCGAAGCGGCCGTCGACATGTGCAGCAGCGACAATGTTCTCCCCATCGCCCTTTACCTGCCCCCGCAGCCTCGGTATCATCGCCCGATGATGAGTGACGCCAACATTCCAGCCCGCCGCATCCCCAGGCAGCAGCGCTCGCGGCAAACGGTGGAGGATGTGCTGGCTGCCGTCCCCCTGGTCGTGAAACGGCACGGGGCCGCGTCGGTCACGACCAACCGTATCGCCGAGGTCGCAGGCGTCAGTATCGGCTCGCTGTATCAATATTTCCCGGACAAGAGCTCGGTTTTCAGGGCTTTGCATGAGCGGCATGTCGGGGACGTTCGAGAGATGCTGGAGCGCAATATCGCCGCCCACGCGTCATCGTCCTTCAGCGAATTTGTGGTCGATCTTGTCGAGGAGCTTGTCGATCTGCATTCCGTCGCGACAGAATTGCACCAGCTCGTTTCCGCCTCGGTCAATGAAGGCCCGGAGCATTTTCGCTACGCGCTGCGGGCGGCATTCGAGCAGGCCATCGCCGAAACCGGCTCTGAAAACATCAACCGCATCCTGTTCGTGCTCCCGAGCCTGGTCGAAGGCGTCGTCCATGGGGTGACATCGTCGCCATTCACGCTCCGCGAGGCCARGGGCGAAGCGGTGAAGGCAACGCTGGCGTATCTGTCGGCCCATCCTGAGCTGGGTGGGTGATTTGCGGCTGGACTGAGCACGATACCAGGGGCGAGCCCCCTGGCCCCTCCGAGCCGCTGCACCCCCCGTGCCTCACACCGACGCCGCGGGCAACGTACCCTGTGGGGGCTGTCTGCCACCACACCCCCGAGAGGATATTTGAAAACGGTTGGAACCGCTGTCTAGGTGGCCGTTTCACGCGGTTTCGCCGGCATAGCGAGCCGGTCCTGTCCGACGTGCGGCACGCAACCTGACGGCTTGTCCATGCCGCCCACTTTTTGTTTTTGGCTATCAATTCCGAATGCTATTGCAACCGACAAGCAATTTTTCGTCTGCGATGAAGCGCTGACCAGTGCCGCGCTGGAAGATGGTCTGAAGCCAAAAGCTATGCGTGTCGCTAATCTTGTCATTCGGGATTAAGATGAACGGGGGAGGCTCAAACGAACCATAAGTTTCGGCAAATTGTCTCGCGTCCCTCAAGCTGGGAAGTATCAGCGCGGCTTGCTCGGAACCGTCATACTCCAGGTCGAACCTATCCCCCTCGATTCGTGTCAGCTTAAACCGCATTGGAAGGGCATATAGAGCGACACAAGTGTCCGTAGCGCTGCATGCTGCGGCCACAGAGCACGACCATGGGGGCGGCCCAGCTGGCCCTATAGCCATTGCTGCTGATGCCATGACAAGAAACAAAAGCGATGCGATAAATCTCATAGGCCCATTCCTCAACGACACTGCTAGAAGCTAGCGCGCCAGCGCTCGCTTATGCCGCGGCTGGTGCGCTCCGTGCCGCTTTCGCACGGCTCTTCGGCCGCGTGGTAATGGTGATTTCCCGGTCGAGGCTGCGAATGCAGCGCAGGAGCCGGTCAATGGAAAATTTCTCGGTGCGGCCGTTGACGATCGCCGACACGTCCGGCTGTTTCAGGCCGAGCAGATCAGCGGCCTTGGCCTGCGTAATGCGGCGGCCTTTGAGGATGTCGCGGATTTCCCGCACGAGTTGGGCTTTCAGTTGCTCTTCCTCGGGGTTGTCCAAACCAAGGTCGGCAAACACATTGCCGCTACCACGGGTCACGGTGATGTCGTCGCTCATGTCCTGGCTCCTTTCGTATAGTTCTCCCTGTAGTGTTCCTCGGCCCGCTTGAGACGGGCCTGGATCAGCTCCAGTTCGTGTTTCGGGGTGGCTATCCCCTTCTTCGCCTTCTTTTGGAAGGCATGCAGCACGTAGACGGCACCCGCGAAGCGCACGGTGTAGACGGCGCGGTAGGTGTCGCCGTCGAAGTCGTCGACAACCTCCAGCACGCTCCGGCCGCCGAACCCCTTTAGGGCCTTGACACTGGAATGCTCCTTGCCCTGCTCCGCGTCGTCGATGGCTTGGCCCATGGCGCGCCGCACAGGCGGGGGAAAGCTCCGCAGGTCGTCCAGGGACGAACCTATCCATTCAATGGGCTTTCGCGTGTCCATATGCGGCCTGTTCTTATAGCTCTAGTGCTATAATCCTGACAACAAAAAACTGACATTTTCTTAATCGCCCCTCTCTTCTTGGCAAAACAGTCAGGCCGTAATTCAATTTTCGGGCGGTACAGGCTTGAGAGCCGATGAGCGCAACGGAGTAGGACGACACCCGTGAAAAGGTGTGGCGGACTGCCTTCGCCCAAATCACAGGGAAGGCCATAGTGTGTTTTGGCCCGGCGTTTGACCCCACCACAGGCGTTGAACGTTGATTCCAGCCAAACCGAAGAAATCGCAGACTGAACAGCATTTTTATCTGCACAGACCGGGCGGATTCTTCCGCGCCGAAAGGGAGATGTGAGTGAACGCGTTTTGTGAACCGACCCTCGACTGAGGACCAATTTGCCGGAGCGCTTCCCAGGCACTGGACCATGGCGGATCCCGCTTGAATACCATGGCGGCCCCGAACCAACTCAGTTCGTGCTCAAGACAGCTTCGCTAGAACGACGTTGAAACACCGTGCCCAACTATTCGCGGGGGGCTTTTCCTCAATCCCAGCCCATATTCGAGGTTGGCCCGCATCCACAGAACCCCACTCTCATAATAGTCATCGGACATCTTCTCAGGACCGGCATCAAACACACGGTTAGCTATCCAGTTGGTTACGCACTGCACGTTTTCGCGAATTCTTTGATAGCGGTCTATCGCGCACCAGGCTTTCTTCTCGTCGACTGGAACCCAGGCCAGACCATTCTCAAAACAGCTTATTGCCCGGTAGCGAGGTTCGACTATCGTTTTTCCTTCAGCGTCCGCGAGGCCCCACACAGTTTGGCCATTCACTTCTTTGCCGATGATCGTGCCACCTCCATCTCCGCATTGAAGTGTCTTGTGTCGGTCTTGTGCCCGGTGCGGCTCGGATTGCCTGTTGCCGTGTGCGTCAATCCAGAACTCCTGGTTATCGCGTTTCACCACATACAGGCCTGCGTCGGGCCGCAGTTCGTCAAATTGAGGTGTGACGGTGAAATTACCTTTCTCGTCCACGATCCCCCACTTGCCATCATTTTTCACTCCCGCGAACCCGTTGTCGAAGGAGTAGCCGTTCTCAACGAAAGGCGGGTCCAAGAGCAGTTTTCCTTCGGAACTCAGAAATCCGTATTTGCCGTTGTGCCCGACAGTCATCGGAAAATCACAGGATCGCCCGAGAAAGGTGTCGCTGAAAACATAAGGCTCCGTAGCAACTCCATCAGGCCCAATGACCTCCATGCCGTGCGATTTGGAGATGAACTTCACACCCGACGGGCAAGCCAACAGGACTTTTCCGTCATTGGGATTGGCGACGATTTCCCCTGACTGGGTGAGACCGACCCATTTTCCGTCTTTTTGGACCTCAATGATGTCCCCGGTTTCCTTGGGTGAAATATCATCGAACACTTGCCCGCCGAGCAGGACGCCAGCTTCCGTTAGCAGACCTGGCTTTTGATTTCTGAAGATGCGGTACAGACCATTCCAATATCCATTGATGTAGGTTGGTTGCAATGGCAGCGCGATCTCACCGTTCTCGTCGACTGACCCACAGTGCGCATATTTGGGATCGCCGCGTCGGTCCTCGGGCGCGTACATGCAGACGATTGAGCGGCCCTGAAACAGCCGCCACACTTCCATGTATGTCGGCTTGATTTTCCACGATMCGTCTGGGGCGAGCAAACCGACGCCCGGGCCACCCAACTGGGAGGCCCATACATAGGTCTTGTAATCGAACTCCGTGATGAACAGGCCGTCCTTGAGCGTCTTGCCCGAAGCCAAATCGACAAGAGCGAAACGTTCACTCGTCGAGGGGAAAGCGTCTGTATCAAGCCGCTCGGCACCCATCATATAAGGAGATACCCATTTCCCGGGCAGTACAATCGCGGCCGCTCTGCCAAATGGGATCGCTCGGGCATACTGCGGCTGCAGAAGGAAGTTGCCAGCGGTGTCGATTATTCCGGTTTTATCGCCAACGAGCACCTCAGCGTGCCCATCCCTGAACTCGCCCACAAGATCGAACTTTGGCTGGATGGTCATCTTGCCTGAGGTGGTGATGTAGCCATATCGGCCATCCACGCGCACGCCTGCCAGTCCCTCTGAGAAATTGAAGGCCCGCTCGAACTTTTGTGGAATCCGTTGTTCGTGGCTCTCGCTATCAAGATATCCGCAGAGATTGTATGTCCCTCCGCACTTCGCGATCAAGTCTGGGCTGTGACGCTCAGCTGCGGCCGTTGCCGTGAACGGATGCAGGCTGGCGAACGCTGCCACGAGGATTGCTGAAATCTCTGCGCAATGCTTCACGATTGTCCCTCCATGAAAGCACTACCAGAAATGTGCGGCAATATGTTCGAAGTGTGACTTGTCGAACCTTCGCAAATGGCAGCCGATCAGGAGGCATTGCCGGGACTTTTCCAAAGGCAGCGGCCTTGGTTTTTCGGGCACACATTTGCGGCTCTACCGGCTCGTTCCACCGGAGACGAGACGGTAGCGAATTCTCCCAGCGCCCGCGTCGTCCGAACGGTGGCGGAAATGCGGAATCTTGGGTTGAGCAGCGGGTTGTGGCTGGGGAGGAGACCACAGGCAGATCCGCGTGCAATCTCATCCAAACGGTGGACGCGGCACTAGGCCGTAGACTCATAACGCGTTGATCCAGATGCGGGTAGCAATGATTTTGGCGGCGGCAAGGAAATTGGCTGGGTTCTTGTCGTAACGTGTTGCCATAGCTCGATATTGTTTGAGCTTATTGAAGAAGCGTTCGACGAGATTTCTTTGCCGATAGACCCATCGGC
>NZ_JBFUFF010000089.1:0-28445 GCF_056403555.1 Rhizobium sp. P2_G2 | reverse complement strand
AGCTACAACTTGACGCCGCACCTGCAAGCAGGAGCGCCGTCACGACACGGAGTGGAGAGAGATTGGACTTTACAATTTCGAAGCTACGCATGACAGCAACCCAGCAACGCCTGAACTTGTATTCATTAAAGCGCGTTAGTGTTACCGGCCGGTTAATGGCACACAATAAACTCATAATATGCTGAAAAATGATAACCTTAACGGGAAGTTACCGGAAATCGGCGAGAGCGGCGGCGATCTGCCGATATGCCTGCAGGCGCTGGCGTGAGCCGTGTCCAGACCTATAGGACTACAGAATCTGCGCCACTTGCGGCACGATCGGCTGGAACGGCGTATCAAACAATTCCTCGCGCTCGAAGCGGCTGCCGGATTTCGTCAGCTTGACCATGCGTGCCACGCCAGCCTCGCTTATGACCGGCGCGATCATCACGCCGCCCGAAACCAATTGCTCGGCATAGACACGCGGCAAGGCGCTGAAAGCGGCGGTGACGAGGATGCGGTCGAAGGTGCCCTCACCGTGCAGGCCGGAACTGCCATCGGCCTGGCGGACGACGACATTGCGCAGCGACAGCTTGTCCATGCGCGCCTGGGCGAGCGTCACCAGTGTTTTGTAGCGGTCGACAGTCAGCACGCGCTCGACCAGCCGTCCAAGCACGGCAGCGGTAAAACCGGAACCGGTGCCGATTTCGAGCACACGATGGCTGGCCTTGAGCTTCATTGCATCAAGAATGGCCGCAGCAAGATCGGCGCCTTCGAGAATCGCGCCGCATTCAATCGGCAGGGTCCGCGATGTCCAGGCCTGGGCGAGGAATTCGGCCGGTACGAAAAAGTGCCGTGGCGTCTGCTCGATAGCGTTGAGCAAGTCGGCATTGACAACGCCTCGGGCACGCAGCCGGAGGCAGAGCGCCGCGAAACCTTCCCTGCCGCCGCGCCCCTGGTTCATGCCGGCTCTTTCGTCACGGCCTGCTGGATACGGTCAAGCAGGCTATAGTCTGTGAGGTCGAGCTTGAGCGGCGTCACCGAGATCTTGCCTTCCTTGAGCGCGAAGATGTCGGTGCCCTCGCGGAAATCTCCCTTGCGGCTGTCGAATTTCAGCCAGTAGTACGGCAGGCCGCGGCCGTCGCTGCGCTTTTCGACATTCATGCCGAAATCGAGCTTGCCCTGGGCAGTGACGGCAATGCCCTGAACGTCCGACGGCTGGCAATTGGGGAAGTTGACATTCATAAAAGTCCAGTCGGGCATGTCGACGTCCAGCAGCTTCTTCAGAAGTTGCGGCGCATAGGCCTCGACGACGTTCCACGGCACATGCCGCTCGCCTTCGAGATAGTTCGCCGCCTGCGACAATGCCAGCGAGCGGATGCCCTGCAGCGTGCCCTCGATAGCGCCGGCGATTGTGCCGGAATAGGTGACGTCATCGGCCATGTTGGCGCCGTTGTTGACGCCCGACAGGACGAGGTCAGGTTTCTTGTCGGTCATGATTTCCTTGACCGCCATGATGACGCAATCTGTCGGCGTGCCGCGCAGCGCATAGTGTTTTTCCGAGACCTGCCGCAAACGAAGCGGCTCAGACAAGGACAGCGAATGGGCCAGCCCGCTCTGGTCGGTTTCGGGCGCCACGATCCAGACATCGTCGGAAAGCGTGCGGGCGATCCGTTCGAGGACGGCGAGGCCCTCGGCATGGACACCATCGTCATTGGTCAGGAGGATGCGCATGATCAGGCGGCCTTCTCGACTTTTGTCATCCCTCCCATATAGGGGAGCAGAACATCCGGAATTGTGACCGAACCATCTTCGTTGAGATAATTTTCCAGCACAGCGATCAGCGCCCGGCCGACGGCCGTGCCCGAACCATTGAGCGTATGGACGAATTTGACGCCCTTTTCGGCGGGGTCGCGATAGCGCGCATTCATGCGGCGCGCCTGAAAATCGCCGCAGACCGAGCAGGACGAGATTTCGCGATAGGCGTTCTGGCCCGGCAGCCAGACCTCGATGTCATAGGTCTTCTGCGAGCCGAAACCCATGTCGCCAGTGCAGAGCGTCATGGTGCGGAAATGCAGGCCAAGCCGCTTGAGCACGGTCTCGGCGCATTCGGTCATCCGCTCATGCTCGGCAATCGAGCTTTCGGCGTCGGTGATCGAGACCAGCTCGACCTTGTAGAACTGGTGCTGGCGCAGCATGCCGCGCGTGTCGCGGCCGGCCGAACCGGCTTCCGAGCGGAAACACGGGGTCAGCGCGGTGAGCCGCAGAGGCAACTTGTCGCGATCGAGGATTTCCTCGCGCACGAGGTTGGTGAGCGGCACTTCTGCCGTCGGGATCAGCCAGCGACCGTCCGTGGTCCGGAACAGATCCTCGGCGAATTTCGGCAATTGGCCGGTGCCGAACATCGCATCATCGCGCACCATCAGCGGCGGCTGGACTTCGAGATAGCCGTGCTCCTGCGTGTGGATGTCGAGCATGAACTGGCCGATAGCACGCTCCAGCCGAGCGATCTGGCCCTTGAGCACAGTGAAGCGCGCGCCAGACAATTTGGCAGCACCTTCGAAATCCATCCAGCCGAGCGATTCGCCGATTTCGAAATGCTCCTTCGGCGGATGATTCCAGGTCGGCTTTTCGCCGCTCGTGCGCTTCACCACATTGTCGTGCTCATCCTTGCCGTCAGGGACATCGGCGAGCGGAATATTCGGAATGCGCGACAGGGCGTCGTTGAGTTCGGCGGTGAGCTGACGCTCTTCTTCCTCGGCGGCGGGCAAATCGACCTTGATCGCAGCCACTTCGGCCTTCAGTTTTTCGGCCAGCTCCATGTTTTTCTGGCCCATGGCAGCGCCAATTTCCTTCGAGGCGGCATTGCGGCGCGACTGCATCTCCTGCGCCTTCTGGGTGACGGCGCGGCGCTTCTCGTCGAGAGCGACCAGATGGGCGGCCTGGGGTTCGGCGCCGCGGCGCGCCAGCGCAGCATCGAGCGCTTCGGGATTGTCACGAATCCATTTGATATCGAGCATCGGAACACCATTGAACGGAGATGCGGGAATCCTGACGATTCCCGCTTTTGGAAGGTTTTGGCGCGAAGCCGGCCGAAACTCAAGCCGCAAACGCGCGAGCGATGATGTCAGGCAGAAGCCTGTTCTTCCGCCTCGCGTTGAGATCGGCCCTTTTCGATCATCCTGGCGGCGATGATGGCGATCTCGTAGAGCAGGATGGTCGGTATAGCGAGGCTGCATTGCGAGATCGGATCGGGCGGCGTCAACACCGCGGCGACAACGAAGGCGAGCACGATGGCATATTTGCGCTTGCTGGCGAGCGTCTTGGAGGTCAAGAGCTCAACACGGACGAGCAGCGAGGTAACCACAGGCAGCTGGAAGACCAGACCGAAGGAGAAGATCAGCATCATGATCAGGTCGAGATATTCCGACACCTTCGGCATGAGCTGGATCGCCACCTGCCCTTCGCCGCCGCTCTGCTGCATCTTCAGGAAGAACCACATCACCATCGGCGTGAAGAAGAAATAAACCAGGCAGCCGCCAAGGATGAACAGCAGTGGCGAGGCGATCAGGAACGGCAGGAATGCAGCGCGTTCGTTCTTGTAGAGCCCGGGGGCAACGAATTTATAAATCTGCGAAGCGATGACCGGGAAAGCAACGACAAGCGCGCTGAACATCGCCACCTTGATCTGAGTGAAGAAGAATTCCTGCGGTGCCGTGTAGATGAGCTCGGCGTCCTCGACCTTCATCCCAGACCAGATCACGGCCGTGCGATAGGGGATGACGAGCAGATTGAACAGCGGCTTGCCGAAATAGAAGCAGACGACGAAAGCGGCAAAGAACGCCACCACCGCCCAGATCAGACGGCGGCGCAGCTCGATCAGATGCTCGAGCAGCGGCTGCGGCTTGTCTTGCAGTTCTTCGGTCATGCGTCACCAGTAGTATCGGTCTTCTTGCGGGCGGCAGTCCGTTTCGGCTTCGCGGCTTCGGCTGGGGCCAAGTCAGGCGCGAATTCCGTCACCGCGGGCTTCTTCCGGCTCGCCGGCTTCTTGGCAACGGCTTCCGCCTCGACAGCCGCAGCCGCCGCTTCCTTGGTGCGTACAGGCGCCTTCTTCGTCTTCGGCTCTGCCGGGGTCGAAACGACGGCGAGTTCGGAGACGGTCTTTTTCGGGCGCGCGGTCTTCGGCTTGGCGGCTGGCGTTTCGGCGACCGACGGCGTCGGCATTGCCGCGGTAGCGACGACCGGCGCAGGTTTGGCGTCAACCGGCTTGTCTCCCACCGCAGGCGCTGCCGCGACCGGCGGCACGGCCGGCGTCATCAATGGCGCATCGACCGTAGCGGCCGACGGCAGAACCGAACTCGCTTCACTCGAAACAGCGGCATTGGCAGCCTCTTCGGCAGCAAGCTCGCTCTCGGTCTTCATGAAAGGCGCGTTGTACGAGGTTTTGGCGTCGTCGGAGGCCTTTTGCAGGTCGGACTTGATATCCTGGCCAAGCTGGCGGATCGGGTTGATCGCGTCGCGCAACGTGTTGGTTGGATTGAGCTTGCTGACTTCGCTCAGACCGCTGCGGACATCATCAAGGTCTGCTTCGCGCAGCGCCTGGTCGAACTGTCCCTTGAATTCATTGGCCATCCCGCGCAACCGTGCGGCCATCCGGCCGAACGTGCGCAGCATGGGCGGCAGGTCCTTCGGACCTACGACGATAATCAGAACGAGCGCGATAACAAGAATCTCGCTCCAGCCGACGTCAAACATGTCGCACGCTTCCTGCAACCGTGCGCGGCACGCATCTCACGCGCCGACGCCCGGGCCGTAAATCCAGTTTATTTCACTTCGTCGACTTTATGTTCAACCGAAGGGGACTTCGCATCGGCCGTGTCATCCTCGGCCATGCCCTTCTTGAAGTTCTTGATGCCCTTGGCAACGTCGCCCATCAAGTCCGGAATCTTGCCGCGGCCGAAGAAGATCAGGACCACGGCCAGGACGATCAGCCAATGCCATACGCTTAAAGAACCCATGCTCAGATACTCCCAATTTCGCTCACGGACCTGATTTAGTCACTTATTGTGGCGATTTCAAACCTCAATGTGACGAGACCGTTAAAGGAAACGGCCACGGGTCGCAATGCTTTTGGTCGATTTGCCGGGATTTCTCCAAGGCCATGCTTAAAAGCGTGGATCACTCTTCCTCGCCGCCGCCCGGCATCAGTAGGCCGAGTTCCTCGATATCAAGCTGCGTGATCGGATCCTCGTCGGGCGCCAGAGCCTCTTCGTCGTGCGGCAAGGGCACCGAGAGGTTTGATGGAATTCGCCCGGAAAGCATGCCGGTCGCCTTGAGCTCTTCGAGGCCCGGCAGGTCGCGGATATCCTCCAGGCCGAAATGGTCGAGAAAATCGCGTGTCGTGCCGAAGGTGACGGGGCGACCGGGAGTCCGACGACGACCGCGGAATTTCACCCAACCGGCCTCCAGAAGAACGTCGAGCGTGCCCTTGTTGGTCGAGACGCCGCGGATATCCTCGATCTCGGCGCGCGTCGCAGGCTGATGGTAGGCAATGATCGACAGCACTTCCAGCGCGGCGCGGGAGAGCTTTTTCACCTCCTGCCCGTCCTGCCTGAGCGCGAAAGAGAGATCCGAGGCGGTGCGGAAGGCCCAATGACCTTCGACTCGCACCAGATTGACGCCGCGGGTGCGGTAGAGCAGGCGCAGTGCGGTGAGGATGGCCGTCAGGTCAGTGTCCGCCGGCAGCCGTTCGGCGAGATAATTCTCGGAAACCGGCTCGGCGGAGGCGAAAATCAATGCTTCGACGGTTCTGGCTTCGTGGGAATTGAGGATGGTGGCGAAGTCTGGGGCGGCATCCGGCGCATCAGTCAAGGCCGGCCTCCATGGCGGCAATGTCCTCATCGGTCACAGGATTGGCGCCGGTGCGCATATAGATCGGCGTGAAGGCGCCCTGCTGGCGGATTTCGACCCGCCCTTCCCGCACCAGTTCCAGCGTCGCGGCGAAGCTGCTGGCGACTGCCGTTGCCCGCTCTTCCGGATCGGTCATGTAACGCAGCAGGAAGTTATCGAGCGCCGTCCATTCGTCCAGCGCACCGACAAGGCGCGCCAGCATCAGCCGCGCCTCGGCCAGCGACCAGACGCGCCGGCGGGCAATCGTGACATTCGTCACCGCCTGGCGCTGCCGGAGGGAGCCGTAGGCGGACAGCAGGTCGATGAGATTGGCGTCATAGGCGGAGCGGCGTTCCTCGACGACAATTTCGGGCGCGCCTCGGGCGAAAAAATCACGTCCCAGCCGGTCGCGGTTGACAAGCCGATTTGCAGCCTCGCGGATCGCCTCCAGGCGCCTTAGGCGGAAGGCCAGCGTCGCCGCCATCTCCTCGCCAGAGGGGCCATCGTCGCGGGGCGGCGCCGGGATCAAAAGGCGCGACTTGAGGTAGGCGAGCCAGGCCGCCATGACGAGATAATCGGCGGCAAGTTCCAGCCTCAGCCGGCGGGCGCTTTCGATGAAGGCTAGATATTGCTCGGCAAGCGCCAGCACGGAAATACGGGCGAGATCGACTTTCTGGTTGCGGGCGAGATGCAACAGCAGGTCCAGCGGGCCTTCGAAGCCGCCGACATCGATCACCAGCGCTGGTTCGGCCTCGGTATTGACACGCTCCGGCGTCTCGCCCCACAGCCTTTCGAGCGGGGCGACAGGCGGGTTCTGGGAGCCGGTCGCCGCCATTGTCCGCCTCAGACCGAAGGTAGCAGCGAAGTGAACTCGCTTCGCACCGCCGCTTCATCGAGCCTGTCTGCCTGAGCGAACGCTGCCTCGACGCGGCGTGCTCTTTCCAGCGCCTTGCCCGCAAGCGGCTTGGCTTCCGCCACCACCTCAAGCATTTCCTCCATCTGGCCGTTGCAGTGAAGGACAATGTCGCAACCATTGGCAGCGATAGCGCGCGCCCTCTCCCTCAACGTGCCTGAAAGCGCGTTCATCGAGGAATCATCCGAGATCAACAGGCCGTCGAAGCCGATCTCGCTGCGGATGATGTCACGGATGACAATCTCGGACGTGGTGGCAGGAAAATCCGGGTCGATCGCGGTGTAAACGACATGTGCCGTCATGCCCATCAGCTCACCGGCAAAGGCCTTGAATGGCGCAAAGTCATGCGCGCGAAGTTCGTCGATCGGCGTATCGACCACAGGCAGCGCATGGTGGGAGTCGGCAAACCCGCGGCCATGGCCCGGCATATGCTTCATCACAGGCAGCATGCCGCCAGCCTTCAGGCCCTCTGCCGCGGCACGTCCCATCTCGGAGACAATCACCGGATTCTTGCCGTAAGCGCGGCTGCCGATCACGTCGCTGGCGCCTTCCACCGGCACGTCCAGAACCGGCAGGCAATCGACGTTGAAACCGAGCTTTGTCAGATCGAAGGCATGCAGCCGCGACATCAGCCAGGCGGCGCGCAGGCCCCTGTCGCGATCCTCTCGATAGATGGCGCCGAGATCGGCGCCGGAAGGATAGCGCGGGCAGATCGGCTCGCGGATGCGCTGCACGCGCCCGCCTTCCTGATCGATCAGGACAGGCGCATTGCGGCCACCGACAGTGTCGCGTAGCGAGGCGATCAGATCCTTGATCTGCTGCGGCTCGGGCGACAGATTGCGGGCGAAGAGGATGAAGCCCCAGGGCTGCTGGTCGCGGTAAAGCGCGCGCTCCTCGGCAGTAAGTTCGAGGCCGCCCACTCCCAAAATGACTGCTTGTGATTCGCTCATGAGACCGATGATAGAAAGAATGATCGAAAAGACGAGAATGGCACGGCTTGCGCCAACAGAAAAGGCGGGACCGATCGGCCCCGCCTTAGAGCCTTTCGTCACTAAAGGGAAGCATTCTGTTGGCTCAAACGGAGTCGGATATCAGGCCGGCGGGGGCGCGTCGTGGCCAACCCTACGGCCAAGCCGGCCGGCCTGATAGGCGACCCGTTTCAGCCAACCCGAAGGGCCGCGCATGTTTCCACCAGGAAAAGAGCGATCGCCTCGGCTGTACGTTTGGGTACGACCTCGACGATCGCTCTTTTCCTGACGAAAACATGCTCCGGCAGAATGCTTCCATTTAGCGACGAAAGGCTCTCACATGTCAAATGGCGTTCGTCACTTGGAGACGAGACAGCTGCCGCCGGCGGCCTTGTAGCGGCTGCAGAGTTCGGTGGCTTCCTGCTTCGTGCCGGCGATGACGCGAACACGGTAATAAGTACCCTTGTTCTTGATCGCTGCCTTGCGGATGTCGACATTATGGCCGCCGAGGACGCTGGCGAAGCGCGCCGAGAGTTTGGTGAAGGATTTCTGCGCCTCTGCCTCGGAGGGCAGCGAGGCGATCTGGATCACATAGGCCCCGGCCGGCGTCGCAGTCTGCGCCGGCTGATTGCTGGCCTGATCGGCGCTCGCCACTTCCTGGTTCTTGACATTGCCCTGCTCGGTCACGCGGCCGACAATGTCGACCGGCTGATCGACCGGGCGGTTCGCTGGAATGGGCGTCTTGCTCAGCGTCGCGGTCTTGACCTTGGTCGGCTGCACCCCATCGTCCGATTGTGTCGTATCGGTTGCTGCGGCCGGTTGATCGGCGGTCTTTTCCGTTGCGGTGTCTGTCGCAGCTGACGTGTCGGCCGGCTTGGCATCAGTCGCCGTGGTCGCCGTATCGACGGTCTTGTCCGCCGTGTCATCCGATGGCGTCGCGGCAGCAAGGTCCTGTGTCTTCACCGGCACGGTGTCCGGCTTGGCATCAGACGTGTTGTCCGTGGCTGTCACCGGCTGATCCGTCACGGTCGCGGCCTGGTCCGTGGTCGTTGAAGCCGCCTGGTCGGTGGTCGTCGCGGTCTTGTCCGCCGCCGTCGACGTCTGGTCGGTCGGGGTCGCGGACTGATCGGTCGCCGTGGCCTGATCCTGCGCCGGTTGGTCCGCGGTCTTGGCGGTATCCGTCGCCGTCGGCTGGTCCACCGTTACCGGCGTCTTGGCATCCGTGTTCTGTGTCGACGTGACGGTAGCGTCGGCCGGTTGCTTCGCCTGCGGGACAAAGGACTTGTCGGCATTGGCCTGGTTGATCTGCTTGGCGATGTCGTCATTGGCCGTCAGACGCTCCGGCACATCCTCGGCCGAAGCCGGAGCGATGTTGAGCGAACGGTCCTGCGATTGCTCGGCGGGCGTCTTGTCCTTGGCGGTGACAGGTTCCTCGTCGCGCGGCACCAGCGTGCCGTCCGAGCGCACGACCATGGTCCGCACCTTGCGCGGCGAGACRCTGTCGTTGGCCTGGTCGGTGCTGACATTCTTGTCCTGCTGGTCCGGCAGGAGGCGCGGATCCATGGTGTCGTTGGTGTCGGTGGCGGMCGCCTGATCGTCATCCTGCGGCAGTGCTTCCGGCATCAGCGTCTTCTGGACGACATCGACAGGCTCTTCGTTGGAGGTGACCAGGCGATCCTGCTTGGTGAGTTCCTTGGCCTCGCCGGAGACGCGGTCATAGACCGCCTTGTCCTGGTTCGGCACGATCTGGCCGCCACGTTCCTTCGGCTCCACCTTCACCGGGTCTTTGTCGGCCAGGATGATCTTCGGTTCGCCCGAACTCGCCAGCAACCGGCCGCTATGGCCCCAATAGGCATAGACACCCGCACCGCCGATCAGCACGAGGCCCGCCACGGATGCGGCGAGGACGAGAATGCGGCGTCCGGTCGAGCCTTCGCGCCGGCCGGTTTCGTAGGCGGCAGGCGTGAGCGCGACGCGATCCGGCGTGCTGGTTGCCCGGTTCTCCGACAGTGAGCGGCGGAAATCCTCTTCCAAAGCCCGTTCGAACTCATCGAGATCGGTTGCCGACAGTTGAGGGACCGGCTGAGCCGGTTGGCTGGCTTTTGCTGTGGAAGCAGCGGCACGTTCTGTCGGACGGGCGAAGATATGCGCCATTTCGGCATCGATATCGATGTCATAGTCCGGCTCGGACGGCACCGGCTGCTCGTCATGAGCGGCGGCCGGGGTCTCCGGCACATCCATTTCCGAGATTGCCTGGACCGGGTCCTCCTCGCTCGAAATCTGCGAGGGATCGAATGGCAAGGACGAATAGTCCTCGACGGCCTTTGGCTGCGGCTCGAAACGCCGCTCGGACGACACCGGCTGTTTTGCAGGGACGGCGACATCGGCCATAGCCGCAAGCGCTGCTTCGCTTGCCGTCACGTGATCCTCATGCAGCGCTGGCGCCACAAAGCTTTCGACTTCCATTTCGAGCATGTCGAGCTCGATTTCCGTCAGGTCAAGCTCGAAGGCGGCCTCGTCGAAGACCTCGTGGTCATCGTCACCGACATGACGGTTCGACGCAGCCTTGGCAGCCGGCTCGATGGATCTGGCAACAGGTTCGGCCGCTTTGACAACGGGCTCGACGATCGTCGCCGGCTCTGCAATCCTTGCAACAGTCTCGAGGCGGGGCGCAATGACTGCGTTTTCGACATCAGCCGCGGTGATCGACGGCTGAATCAGCGACATCGCCTCCGATGTCGGGGCCATATCGACAGCCGTCTCTGCCGGGATTTCAGCACGTGCAATATTTGCCTTCGGCTCCATCGTCGACGGGACAGTCAGGTTTGCTGCGGGCGCAGCCACCTGCCCCGCATCCGTCCGCCATGCGGCTTCGGCCTGCACTATCGGCTTCTGGACCTGAGCTACGGGTGCGATCTCTTGGGCCTGGGAAGCAGAAACAGCCTTGGCGATCACCGCCGGCTGGACCGGGAAGCGTTCGACATCGGCAAGCAATTCGTCAAGATCGATATCGGACTGCTCGGTTGGCTGGCGCGCCATTTCGACTGTCGGCTGGCGCTCGGATCGCGGCAAAACTTTGCTTTCCACAACCGGATCCATCGGCTGCAAGACGGTTGCAACGGCCGGCATGACAGGCTCGGCGGCAACGAAATCGTCGATAGCTTCATAAACGGCCGGTTCGGCATCGATGTCGAGGAGCATCGGCTGCGGCTCGGCCGCATTGTCGGAGGTCGCTGCCGCTTCGGTTGCGATTTCATCATCCCAACGTTCGCGGGCGGTCGACCCGACCTCGAACAGCGCCGGCTCTTCTGCGCCTTCGTCGACTGACAGAGATGCAAGGGGCGTCTCTTCACGGGCAAAAATCGAAGCCTTGGTCTCGTGCCAGCGGTCGGGATCGACCTCTGCCTCCATGGCGTCGAGCGCCGGCAGATCGAGAGCCGGTTCCGCAGCGACAAAGGGTTCGATGGCGACGACTGGTTCAAGGGGCGCGGCCGGCTGGGCCGCGGCCACAGTTTCCTCGGCAAACTCGTCACGGTAGGCGCGATATCGCTGATCCTCTTCGCGGCGGCCTTCGACGAATTCCGGCTCGACTCGGGCGGGCGTGGCAGCGACTGCGAGAGGTGCCGGCTTCCATTCGGGCTCGACGGCAGGCGCTTGCACCGGGACTTGGACCAGCGGTGCGGGAATTGCTGCCGCATTCGGCGCGCGGCGCGCATCGAAAGCGGCGAACTCCTTGAGGATTTCGTCTTCGAGATCGAAAACCGGATGCGAGACCGGACGGATCGGTTCGGTCGGACCGACGAAAGATGGCTGCGACACGGCACGCAGTTCCGGAACCGCCAGACGAACCGGCACTTGCGGCTCGACGGTCAGGATAGGCGCTGCGGCGGGCCCTTCGTCGCCGAACACTGTTTGGCTATCATAGGTGCCGTCATCTTGGAGCGCCTGCGCATCAAAAGCCGTCTCGGCGTCGAGGAGGCGCGGCTCGGGGGCAACTGCCGGTGCGGCCTGGACTTCGGGGGCGACCGCCGAAGCGGCCGGCTCCTCATATTGTTCGAATTCCTTGAGAAGCTCGTCCTCAAGGTTGAATTCCGGCTCGCGGCGGGCGCTGAACGGTTTTGGACGCGTCTCGCCCTGTGGTTCGAAACTTGCGATTCGCGCAAGAGCCGCCAGCGGATCGTCGTCCGCAAACAGATTGTCATCGGCATCCTGCTTCAGCGAAAGCTGTTTATCTGCCATTCTCACCACTCAAAAAACGCGCCCGGAGCTTACCTGCCAGAGCATTATGGGGAAATGGTGACAGCTATCGCATTTCTTCCGGAGCCGACGTTCCGGTTATTGACAAACCGGATTTCAGCACTGCAGCGACAGCACGCACCAGTCCAAGCCTGGCCATCGTTAATTCTCGGTTCTTATCGTTAACAAAACGTAAGTCCGAATTGTCATTGCCTTTAGACCAGAGACTGTGGAACGCGTTCGCAAGGTCATAGAGGTAATATGCTATCCGATGCGGCTCCATTGCCCCGGCCGCTGATTCGATCACCCGCGGGTATTCTGCCAGTTTTGCGACAATCTGCAAATCATTGGGATTATCGATCAATTTTTCGGCATAGGAGGCGAGCGTAGCATCCGTCGTATCGATGTCCGGAAATGTTTCCATCGCCTTACGGAAGGCGGAGCAGGTGCGGGCATACGCGTACTGCACGTAGAAGACCGGATTGTCGTTGGACTGCTCCGTCACCTTGGCGAAATCGAAATCCAACGGCTCCAAATTCTTGCGGTAGAGCATCATGAAGCGGACCGCGTCCGAACCGACTTCGTCAACCACTTCACGGAGCGTGACGAAATTGCCCGAGCGCTTCGACATCTTCACCGGTTCGCCGTCGCGGTAGAGTTTCACCAACTGACAAAGCAGCACCGTCAGCTTGGCTGCCCCCCCGGAAACCGCCCGCGCCACCGCTTCCAGGCGCTTGACATAGCCGCCGTGGTCGGCGCCGAGCACATAGATCATATCGGTGAAGCCACGATCGTACTTGTCCTTGAAATAAGCAACGTCGGCGGCGAAATAGGTGTAGCTGCCGTCCGATTTGATCAGCGGACGGTCGATGTCGTCGCCGACTTCGGTCGAGCGGAAAAGGACCTGCTCGCGATCCTCCCAATCCTCAGGCACTTGGCCCTTGGGCGGCGGCAACGTGCCACGATAGACATGGCCCTTGTAGGTCAGGTCGTTGATGGCCGAGAGAATCGGCCCACCATTGCCGGCGTGCAGGGTGCGCTCGGAGAAGAAGACGTCATGATGGACGTTGAGCGCGGCGAGGTCCTGGCGGATCATCTCCATCATCGCATCGATGGTACGATCCTTGACGATCGGCAACCAATCGGCTTCGGTCATGCCGCGCAATTTTGTGCCGAATTCCGCTTTCAGCGCTTCGCCGACCGGAACGAGATAGTCGCCTGGATAAAGACCTTCCGGGATCTCGCCGATGTTTTCGCCCAGCACCTCGCGATAGCGCAGGAAGGCCGAGCGGGCGAGCACGTCGACCTGCGAGCCGGCGTCGTTGATGTAATATTCCTTGATGACGCCGTAGCCCGCGACTTCCAGCAGATTGGCCAGCGCGTCGCCGACCACGGCGCCACGGCAATGGCCGACATGCATCGGACCGGTCGGATTGGCCGACACATATTCGACATTGACCTTGTGGCCGGCGCCCATGTTGGAACGGCCGAAGCCGCCGCCCAGCCGGATGATGCGGCCGAGGAAGCGCTGCCAGTAGACGCCGGCGAGCCGGATATTGATGAAGCCCGGGCCTGCGACGCTGACCTCGGCGATATCCGTATCGGTCTGCAGGTATTTGATGATCTCGTCGGCGAGCGCGCGGGGTGCCATGCCCATCTGCTTGGAGAGCACCATGGCGGCATTGGTGGCGAGATCGCCGTGGGCGGGATCGCGCGGGGGCTCGACCACGACACGGCTCAGGTCCGCGTCTTCACGCTTGTCGGCGGGGATCACCTTGTCGCTCAGGATCGCCTTGATACGGCTTTCGAATTCCGCAAAGAGGTTCATTGCATATTCCTTCCGGTGGCCGGACTTTTTCCTTCCGGTGACCGAATTTGGGCCGGTCGCTCGGGATCTGTCGGGAGTCGGCGGCTGCCTATCGCAAATCCGGGGTATGGTCAAACAGGCGTCGGTGGGCGGCGATCGCATAAGTATCGGTCATGCCGGCGAGATAATCGCCGACATGACGCGCCTTGACGTGTTCGGGCATATTGCGGATCGTGTCGTACCAGTAATGGCTCTGCATCTGCTCGGGATCGGCCATGAAGGCATGGTAGAGATCGGTGACGATCTCAGCTGCCCCGGCCCTGATCCGCATGATATCCGGATGGCGATAGATATGGCGGAAGAGCAATTGCTTGATCTGCCGATCGGTCTCGGCAAAGGCCTCCGAGAAGGTGATGAAGGTGATGTCGGCCCTGCGGATATCCTCGACCGTTTCAGGATGGACATCGCGCAGGTTACGCTGCGCCACACCGATCACGTCCTCGACCATGCGGGTGATCTGGCGGCGCATGATTTCGTGGGTGAAGCGGCTGGCCTCCAACCCAGGATAACGATCCTGCACTTCCTTCATCAGGCCCGAAAGGAAAGGCACCTCTTCCAGCATCTCGAAGGTCAGGTAGCCGGAGCGCAGACCGTCATCGATGTCGTGCGTGTTATAGGCGATGTCATCGGCAATCGCGGCGCATTGCGCCTCGAGACTCGCATAGCTGTCGAGTTCCAGATCGTGGATCGCGGTATAGTCGAGGATCGGCTGCGGCACCGGGCCACGCGTGCCGTTGCCATCTTTGTCGAGCAGCGGGCCGTTGTGCTTGACGAGGCCTTCAAGGCTCTCCCATGTGAGGTTCAGGCCGTCGAATTCGGCATAGCGGCGCTCCAGCTTGGTGACGATTCTGAGCGACTGAGCATTGTGGTCGAAGCCGCCATAGGGTTCGAGCACGGCATGCAGCGCATCCTCGCCGGTATGGCCGAAGGGGGTGTGGCCGAAATCATGCACCAGTGCCACGCCCTCGGCGAGGTCCTCGTCGATCTTCAACGCCCGGGCGAGCGCGCGCGCGATCTGCGCCACCTCGATCGTGTGTGTCAGCCGGGTGCGATAATGGTCGCCGTCGTGGGCGATAAACACCTGGGTCTTATGCTTCAGACGGCGGAAGGCGGTCGTGTGGATAATGCGGTCGCGGTCGCGCTGGAAATCGGAGCGGGTCGGGCTCGATGACTCCGGATAGAGCCGACCGCGCGTCTTCCACGGGTCGGACGCGTAGCTTGCCAGCGCGTTCGTCCCGAACCCCAATGCCTGCCTATCAATCTCCATGCAAAATCAATCCACCATTGACGCGAACTTCAGGTCTTCATACCTATAGTGCTGCGCCAATAAAAGCATGACGTTCTACGCGCCATGATTTTTCGCGTGCTATTAAGGCACTTGCCGTCGGACCTTGAACCCGATTGGAAAGGACAGAAGTGATGACAACCTCGATTTCGCTCACCGAAGCGGCTGCCCGGCGCATCGCCGCCATCGTCGCCAAGGACGGCAAGAATACCGCACTGCGCGTCTCCGTCGAGGGCGGCGGCTGTTCCGGCTTTTCCTACAAGTTCAACCTGGTCGACGACCGCGCCGACGACGACATCGTCGTCGAGAAGAACAATGCGCGGGTGCTGATCGACTCGATGTCGGTCGTCTACATGGACGGCTCCGAGATCGATTTCGTCGATAATCTGATGGGCCAGTCGTTTCAGATAAAGAATCCGAATGCCGTCGCAAGCTGCGGATGCGGCACGAGTTTTGCCATCTGAACATCAACCTGCGGCGACAGGTCGCAGTGACAGCTGGCCGAATCTCGTCGCTGCCGGCTGCGGGAAAGCATTGTTCGACAGCCTGCGATGAATTATAGTCTCGCTTGGGACATCCTGATGATGATCAGGGCGGGCTAACAGGGTCCGCCTTAGCGTGTGTCCTTTCGCATGATTTTCTGCCAGCAGACAACGATGCGCCAGACCGAGCGCAGCGTTCTTGACATGTCGACAATGTCCGCATGCTGCGGCGGCATGGCTACGGCCAGCCCTGACGTCGCCCAATCAAGCTTGGGAGGACAGTCATGACAATTCTGACTTACGATTTCAGCAAGTCCTATCGTGGCGTGACGCACACGCAGGAATACTACCAAGGGCTCGCGCCGCAATTGTTCGGGAGTGGCGTCGGCTATAACGGCTACGCCCTCGCTCACTATGTGCACACGGCGGTACTGCACCATCCCGATGTCAATCACACGACAGAGACGATTGACGATCGCCCTGTTTTCCATCTCGAAAAGACAGTTGCCGAAGACTTGAGCATCCCCACCGCACTGGTTCTGGCTCTTTCACCGACCAGCCACTACTACGATTTGTGGCAGCATCTGCCCGGCAATCCGAACGAGATGTCTTTACGTGTTTCAGCCGACGTCTCCCCACCGCCAAAGTGGAGCGACTATATGAAAACCGACTATTATGGGAACAATGAAACCGATTCCGGCTACGGCGCGGATCTGCAGAAATACCTGACCGCCCTTCTCGGCTGGGAAGCCGGCGACGGGTGGCTGACCTCGAACGGCGCAGACGTTCCTAGAACGGACGCAGCACTCAGAGAAGGCAACCAGACGCTGGGGAAAATTCATGCGGACAGCGCTCTCGATCCCAATTCGTTCCTCGACATTGCCGACGTCCAGGCGGTCGTAAAAGGCAGCCAGCATGACGATACTCTGGAAGGCGGCAAGCTCGACGACAAACTTTACGGCAACGATGGCAAAGATTCCCTCAGTGGCAAAGATGGGAAAGACTACCTTGACGGTGGATCGGGAGATGATGACGTTGTTGGCGGGGACGGAAACGATCGCGTGCTCGGCAGTGCCGGCAAGGATGTGCTTGATGGCAATGCGGGAGATGACCGTCTACAGGGCGGCGACGACGACGATAAGCTTTTTGGCAATGACGGAAAGGATCGCCTCCAAGGTGGAAACGGTGACGACGTTCTTTATGGCATGAATGACGAAGATAACCTCGCGGGCAACGATGGCACGGACCGCCTTGATGGTGGCAAAGGGAATGACAATCTTCAGGGTGGGAATGATGCTGACCAGCTTGCCGGCGACAAGGGCGATGATGAGCTTGACGGTGGTAATGGCAACGACAAACTTAGGGGTGAAGGAGGTCTCGACACGTTGCGCGGCGGCGCCGGCAATGATCGCCTTGAGGGAGGAACGAGTTCCGACGATCTCTTCGGCGGCGCGGGCGCCGACCAGTTCGTGTTCACGGACCGCGACAACATCGACGACATCGAGGACTTCGCGCATGGCGACAAGATCGTTCTCTCCAAAGCTGCTTTCGAAAACATCGGCAAGATAGACGCCGATACTTTCCATGCCGGTCCCCATGCGGACGACGCGGGCAATCGCATCATCTACTGGCACCATGTCCTCTATTACGACGCCGATGGCACGAAGGACGGAGACCAGGGCTTCCAACAAGTCGCTTTCGCACGGGTCGTGAATGGCGCAGCGCTGAGCCATTCCGATTTCCTCCTTGAATGACAGCAGCCGAGACGCTAGGCCTTTACCTCTGAAAACAATTGATGGATCGGATCAGGCTGAACCGCTCGGCTCAGAAATCCGGACCAGTATCGACGGTGCAGGCCATGAAGATCGCCACCTGGAACATCAACGGCGTCCGCGCCAGGATCGAAAATCTGACCGCCTGGCTAAAAGAATCCGATCCTGACGTGGTCTGCCTGCAGGAGATAAAAACCCAGGACGAGACTTTTCCGCGCGAGGAAATCGAAGCGCTCGGCTATCACGTCGAGACGCATGGCCAGAAGGGTTTCAACGGCGTCGCCATCCTGTCGAAGCTCAAGCCCGACGAGGTGATGCGCCGCCTGCCAGGCGACGATACCGACGAGCATGCCCGGTTCATCGAGGCGGTGTTTTCGGTCGAGACCGGCGTGGTGCGCGTCGCCAGCATTTACCTGCCGAACGGCAATCCGGCCGACGATCCGGTCAAATATCCCTATAAGCTCAACTGGATGGCGCGGCTCGAAGCTTACGCGAGAGAGCGGCTCGAACTGGAGGAGCCGCTGGTGCTCGCCGGGGACTACAACGTCATTCCCGAGCCGCATGATTGCTGGGATCCCAAGGTGTGGGAGAGTGACGCGCTCTTCCTGCCGCAGACACGTTCCGCCTTTCGCCGAATCGAGAATCTCGGCCTGACGGACGCCGTGCGCGCTTCCACTGACGGCGTGCCGGTCTATACGTTCTGGGATTACCAGGCGGGCGCCTGGCAGAAGAATTTCGGCATTCGCATCGATCATCTGCTCTTGTCGCCGGAGGCAGCCGACCGGCTGGTCTCGACGACGATCGAAAAATATGTTCGCAGCTGGGAAAAGCCCTCCGACCATGTGCCGGTGGCCGGCTATTTCAATTTCGAAGCTTAATGCGGCACCGCATCCGACCTACCTGAACAGGTGGTCGCAGGCATAGATCAGGCCATAAGCATGGATCGCCAGTACGGCATAATAGCCGAGGCCGGCATGCAGTCGTTCGCTGACGCTCATCTCGTCCAGCGCCTCACGAGGCTTGAACGTGTTGTTGCTGACCATGCTCATCAGCGCCATGACGGCCAGCCCGCCGAGCATCGCGTCGAGCGGCACCCCGATGCGATAACCGGTCCAGAGAATGCCAGCCGTCACCAGAAAGGTCGCGCCAAGCAGTCCGTCCTGAGTCGGAAAAACCTGCCGAAGCACCTGGCCGCCGTCGAAGCGCGACATCGGCAGGAGGTTGAGCAGGTTGAAGGCGCAAAGGACCAGCATGAAGATCAGCATCGGGCCGGCCGCGGCTCCAAGGCCGACATGGGCTGCCACCAGGATCGGCACCAGCAGCGCGGAGAAACCCGCCCCCATCAACGCACAAACGGCAACCTCGAACAAGCTGTTATACGGACGCCCGCCGATGGCGATGCCGCCCAGCATCGGGATGAAGATCATCCGGACACGTTTGTGGCCGAAGGTGCGGTAGGCCACCATATGGCCGAGCTCGTGCAGCGCAATGACAATGGTCAGCGTGGTCGACAGCATCAGGCCCCATGGGCTCAGGCCAAAGAACGGCCAGAGCATCAGGGTCGAGAGGATGGCCAGCATGATCTGGGTCAGCGGATGCTCGAACATGCCGCCGCGTGAGGCCGTGCCGGTGCGCAGGCAACTATCGAGCTGGTTCAATTCACGGCGAATCATGAAGAAGCGGAACAGGAACATGGCCAGGCCGCGATAGCGATCGGTCTGCTCGACGATCAATTCGGCGCCGCCGGCTGCCGGCGCCACCACGCGCCGCTCATGAAAATTCGCCCAGACGGATGGGTCGAGCGCGCTGTCCTCGACCACGCGCGCATCATAGGCATGCGCGCCGGCCATTTCGCTCGTGTCGAGTGCGAGCGTGCGGCGGATCGGCTGGCCGCGGCGGTCGGAATGGACGAAGCGTTGCACCACCCGCCCCTCCTCCGGCGCCGGCTCGCTCGACAGGACGGCCGGCGACCAGGATGCATCGCGGCCAAGCGGATAGACCATGTTCCAGATGCGCTCGGGATTGGCGCTGAACACGCGTCGCATGCGGATGGTCCTGAAGCCAAGCGGTGCGGCCAGAAGCAGCCAAAGCAGGCCGAGATTGACGATCAGCAGCAGGAGTGCAGGAGCAGATAGTGTCATGAACTGGAACCGGAGCTGTTGCCGATCCCTCAACATTAGCGAGCCGTCATTAACAAGCCGCGCCGGAAATCGCGCGATATTTAAGCAATCCGGGAATGACATTCGAATTGAAAAATATCAATTTCGAGCAAGATCAATGTCATGCAACAGAGGAATGAACGACCGGATTGTAACCCGCGCGGAACACACCGACATATGGTCTGGGCGTCAACACGGTCACGCGCGCCCCGGATTTTGCCTGCAGCGCGTCACTATAGCCAGACTGGCTCCAGCGCATGAGCCTGCCTCGCCACGCAAGCCGCGGCACATCAGGGGTATCCGCAAAGGTCACCATGACGCCATCGGGAAGGTCGCCAAGCTCAGCCTCAAAGGTCTTCTTGGCGTGTTTTTCACCTTCCCGCGCAGTATGAACCGCTTTGTCGATCTCCGCGGCCGGCACGAAATGGTCGAGCTCCAACCCGTTCGCTTCGTTCCAGAAACGCTTGAACCGCTGGAAATCCCGATAGCGGCATTGGGCACAGGGCCGATGACCAGCCGAAAAGGCAGTCGCTTCGTCAAGGAAGAACAGCGGATAATAAGTGCCCCTGCGATCGAATTCGATTCGCCCGCCCCGCTTCGGCGTCAGCGTGCAGCAGATCCAGGCTTTCACCGCCCAGGGACGCTTGCCGAGATTGCCATCGTGCGCATGAATATCGCCGCGATTGCCGAGAAACATGCCCTTGGCGGACGTCGCATCGAGGGCGCCGAAGGGCGAGACGCGGTTTTGGCGTGGATGAGGGATCATCGCGTTGCTTCCTACCTGGAGGGCTGGGATTAGCAGGTATAGCGGCCACTTTTCGGCAGTGTCCGACGCGCGAACATAAAAAAACCCGGCCGAAGCCGGGTGTTTTTGGTGCGGTCGAGAAGACTCGAACTTCCACGGGTTGCCCCACAGCGACCTCAACGCTGCGCGTCTACCAATTCCGCCACGACCGCATCGTGGTAGGCCGGTTGGTGCCGGCGGCGCAGCATTTAGCAAAAGGATTCCCGGCACACAAGAGCGGCCCTGAATATTTTTGTCGCAATTTCCGTGAGGCGGGATTTGCCGCTGGCTGCCATCGGCTTTAGCCTTGCGGAGTCGGCGGTTTTTCTCCACATAGGGGCAAAGACAGCGAATAATGACCGCCATGGATCGCGCCTCCCTGATAATTCCCATGCATGCCAGCGTCGGCTCGCCGCCGATCCGCTGGCGGATTTCCGATGGGCTCGTGCCCTATGACGAGGCCGTGCGGCGGATGGAAGAGGAAGTGGCGAAGATTGCCGCCGGCGAAGCCGACGAGCTTATCTGGCTTGTCGAACACCCGCCGCTCTATACCGCAGGCACCAGCGCCGATTCGAAGGACCTGTTGTCCCCGGACCGATTCCCCGTATTCCAGACCGGGCGTGGCGGCGAATATACCTATCACGGCCCCGGCCAGCGCGTCGTCTACCTGATGCTCGACCTCAAGCGACGCAAGCAGGATGTCAGGGCCTTCGTTTCGGCACTGGAGGACGTGGTGATCGGCACGCTCGCCGATATGAATATCCGAGGGGAACGGCGCGAGGATCGCGTCGGCGTTTGGGTGCAAAGGCCGGAGCGCGCTGCCCTGCCGGACGGCTCGCAGGCCGAGGACAAGATTGCCGCGATCGGCATCCGGCTGCGCAAATGGGTGAGTTTTCACGGCTTCTCACTGAATGTCGATCCGGAGCTCGATCATTTCTCCGGCATCGTGCCCTGCGGCATCTCGCACTATGGCGTCACCAGCCTGGTCGATCTCGGGCAGTTGGTGATGATGAGCGATATCGACACGCTGATCCGCGCCAATGTCGAACGTGTGTTCGGGCCGGTGCGGACGGACATGTAAACGCGATTGCCCGGTCTCTCGGGCGATGCTATTGCCTCGGCAAATCCCGGGAGATTTTCTTATGACCAGGCCGATCCGCATAGCGCCCTCGATCCTTGCAGCCAATTTCGCCAAGCTTGGCCAGGAGGTCACGGACGTGGTCGCTGCCGGCGCCGACTGGATTCATCTCGACATCATGGACGGGCATTTTGTGCCGAATATTTCCTTCGGTCCTGATGTGATCAAGGCGCTTCGCCCTCTGACCGACGTGACTTTCGACTGCCATCTGATGATTTCGCCCGCCGATGCCTATCTCGAAGCTTTCGCCAAGGCAGGCGCCGACATCATCACCGTGCACGCAGAAGCCGGCGTGCATCTCGACCGTTCGCTGCAGACGATCCGCAATCTCGGCAAGAAGGCCGGTGTGGCAATCAATCCGGCGACTCCGGAAAGCGCCATCGAATATGTGCTCGACCACGTCGACCTCATCCTGACGATGAGCGTCAATCCCGGCTTTGGCGGTCAGAAATATGTCGAGGCGGTGACCGACAAGATCCGCAGGATCCAGCAGATGATCGGCGATCGGCCGATCGAGCTGGAGGTGGACGGCGGGATCGCGGCCGATACGGTGCATGTGCCGGCGAGCGCCGGCACGAATGTGTTTGTCGCGGGGTCGTCGATTTATAAGGGCGATGGAGTTGATGGGTATCGCGCCAATATCGATGCCATTCGGCAGGCGGCGGAGATGGGGCGGGGATGAAGCGCTTTCGTTTTGCTTCGCGGTTTACCCCCCTCTGGCCTGCCGGCCATCTCCCCCTCAAGGGGGGAGATTGGCTAGAGGCACACTCCTCGCACATAAATCACCGTAGCGTTCCAGGCACTCGGCTTACATACGATAGCCAACCTGTGAATGTGGCAAGGCAGTGCCCCATCCAATCTCCCCCCTTGAGGGGGAGATGCCCGGCAGGGCAGAGGGGGGTGAGCGGCTGGCTCAGTGCGCTCGCATTTGCCGCGACAGTATCGTTCAGCGCCACCCCCGCCTTTGCCGGCGATACCGCTTCGCTCAACGTCCTCGGCTATTCCCCCGACGGCAAAGTGTTTGCTTTCGAGGAATACGGCGTGCTGGACGGCTCCGGCGGAGCCTATTCCAACATCTATTTCATCGATACCGCGGCCGACAAATTCCTGGCGGGAACGCCGATCAAGCTGCAGGAAAAGGATGAAGGCGGCGATTCCATCGCCACGGTTCGCACGCAAACGCACAACAAGGCGGAGGCGCTGATCAGCCAATACAAGCTGGTCGACGATCCCGGTGTCATGGTCGCCTATAATCCGATTTCCGAAGCGTCCAGCGATCCGCTCAAAGTGCGCTATTACGAATATATTTCCTCGCCGCCGCGCAGCCAGACGGACACGCTGGAGCTCAAGCCGAGGGAATTTCCGCCAAGCACCGATTGCCTCAACATGACCGGCAACTATACCGGCTTCACGCTGACGCTGACGGAATATCAGGGGGCTTCGACCAATGTCGTCGTCCACGAGGACAAGCAGGTGCCGAAGAGCCGCCGCTGCGCCAATGGCTACCGGATCGGCGCGGTGATCACCAGCGAGGGTCGTGGGCCGCAAATGGCCATGATCCTGGTCGACATGTTCGGTTTCGAGGGCAACGACCAGCGCTGGCTGGCGGTACCGGTCAATCCGGACGGCAAATGACAACGGCGGTGGAGGCGACGCCGACATCCTCGTCCGGACTGTTGTCCCGGCTCGGGCGGCGATTGCACGGCGCCATCCCCTCACCTGCCACGGTGCTGTTCGGATCCGCCGCATGGGGCCTGGCGATGGCGCTTTCGGCCGTGATCGGACTTTATTGGCGTGAGGAACTGATCCTTCTCTCGAAGCTGGCAGTGATCTCGATGTTCTTCTACGGGGCAGCGGTCGGCTTTGCGCCGGGGCTCTGGCTGGCCGAACTGGTCTGTGGCAAAGCAGGCCAGGTTACACGTTTCATTGTCGGCACGATCATCCTGGGACTTGCGACACAGACCGCCACCGCTACCATTTTCGCGCTGCAGTACCGGGTCTTCTATGCCTATTGGCATGCGCCGTTCCTCACCGTCGTCTGGTGCTACCAACAAGTCTTCACCACAGCAAGCGCGGTTTATCAGTTCACGGTCGACAGCGAATATGTCTATGTCCCGCTTGCTCCGCTCGCCCTTCTGCTGCTGGGAGTCTGGTTTGCGCGGCGGACGCATTGAGATTGCCGGCAGCATTTGTTAGAGGGGCGCCTTAAGCGTCACGGAAGGACACTGCCCTCATGATCCCTCGCTATTCCCGCCCCGACATGGTCGCCATCTGGTCGCCGGAGACCAGGTTCCGCATCTGGTTCGAGATCGAGGCGCATGCCTGTTTCGCGCTCGCTGAGATCGGTGTGATCCCGAAGGAAGCCGCGCAGAACATCTGGGAAAAGGGCAGTGCCGCCACCTTCAACGTCGCCCGCATCGACGAGATCGAGGCGGTCACCAAGCATGATGTCATCGCCTTCCTCACCCACCTTGCCGAATTCATCGGCCCCGATAGCCGCTTCGTGCATCAGGGCATGACTTCGTCGGATGTGCTCGACACCTGCTTCAATGTCCAGCTGGCGCGCGCCAGCGACATCCTGCTGGCCGATCTCGACAAGCTGCTCGACGCGCTGAAGCGCCGCGCCTTCGAGCATAAGGATACGGTCACCATCGGCCGCAGTCACGGCATCCATGCCGAGCCGACGACCTTCGGCGTCAAACTGGCGCTCGCTTATGCCGAATTTGAGCGTGCACGGGCGCGGCTGGTGGCTGCGCGCGAAGAAATCGCCACCTGCGCCATTTCCGGCGCCGTCGGCACCTTCGCCAATATCGATCCGCGCGTCGAGGAGCATGTCGCCAAGGCACTCGGCTTGCTGCCGGAGCCGGTGTCGACGCAGGTGATTCCGCGCGACCGGCATGCCATGTTCTTTGCTACGCTGGGTGTCATAGCCTCCTCGATCGAGCGGCTGGCGACGGAAATCCGCCACCTGCAGCGCACCGAAGTGCTGGAGGCGGAGGAATATTTCTCGCCCGGCCAGAAGGGTTCCTCGGCGATGCCGCACAAGCGCAACCCGGTGCTGACGGAGAATCTGACAGGCCTTGCCCGCATGGTCCGCTCTTTCTCGATTCCCGCCATGGAGAATGTGGCGCTCTGGCATGAGCGCGACATCTCGCATTCCTCTGTCGAGCGGATGATCGGGCCGGATGCAACGATCACGCTTGATTTCGCTCTGGCGCGGCTGACCGGCGTGATCGACAAGCTGCTGGTCTATCCCGAGAACATGATGAAGAACCTCAACAAGTTCCGCGGACTGGTGCATTCGCAGCGCGTGCTTCTGGCGCTAACCCAGGCCGGCGTGTCGCGCGAGGATGCCTATCGGCTGGTGCAGCGCAATGCGATGAAGGTCTGGGAGGAAGGCAAGGATTTCCTCGAAGAACTGCTGGCGGACAAGGAGGTTCGGGCGGCTCTGTCGGAAGCGGACATCCGCGAGAAATTCGACCTTGGCTATCACACCAAGCATGTCGACACGATCTTCAAGCGGGTATTTGGCTGACCGGCCCATCCAGGCCGGCCAGTTGTCTGCTTATCTCAGGCGGACCGTCCGTTATAGCGCGGCCGGCCCAACCAGCTTGCGATAGAGGTGCCAGGTGGAATGACCGAGCACCGGCAGCACGACAGCGAGGCCGGCGAAAACGGGGATGGAGCCGATCACCAAGAGCACCGCGACAATCAAGCCCCAGGCGAGCACGGCCACGGGATTGCGCAGAAAGGCGCGGACCGAGGTCTGCATGGCGCAGACGGCGCCGACATCACGCTCCAGCAGCAAGGGAAATGTGACGACCGAAAGTGCCAGCGTGATCAGAGCGAAGACCAGTCCCACGAGGTCGCCCCAGAACATCATCTCCCAGCCGGCCCTGGTGTAGAGAACATTGTGTATGAAGGTGCCGATCGATGCCGGTGGCATGTCGCCGAAATAGGCGTGATGGATAGTCTGCGCGACCTTCAGCCAGGCGATGAACAGCACGAAAAGCGTGGCGGCGGCGGCGAAGATGGAGAAGATCGCCGGCGAGCGCCGCACCTCCAGCGCATGCTGCCACGACGTATCGAGCCCCATCTCGCGTCGGCGGCTGATCTCATAAAGGCCGATCGCTGCGACCGGGCCAAGAAGCGCGAAGCCGGAAGCCAGCGGGAACATCAATGGCAGGAGATTGGCGCCGGCGCTCCAAACCATCAGCACAAAGCCGGCGAGAGGGTAGAGCAGGCAGAGAAAGACATAGTGAGATGGTTTTTCGCGGAAATCATTCCAGCCCAGGCGGAGCGCGTCCAGAACATCCAGGATGCCGATCTGCTCGACCTCCGGGCGGACAATCGTCCCCTCCGCATTGGCGACCACATGAAATGCACTCATGACGGAACCTCCAATCGGTTTGACTCCCGGCATGCACCGATCGTCACGCGTCATTATAGCGCATCGACCCCACTACGTCGCGCAAAAAACCCCCTCAGCACTAACAGTCGGGAAACCGATAATCCTGCATCTGCAACCTGAGTTCGGTCTTGAGGATCTTGCCGGTCGCCGTATGCGGAATGGCGTCGACGAACACCACGTCGTCGGGCGTCCACCATTTGGCACATTTGCCCTTCATGAATTCGAGGATTTCATCCTTCGACGGCTGCCTGTCCGGCTTGCGCACGATGATCAGCAACGGCCGCTCCGCCCATTTCGGATGCGAAATGCCGATCACCGCGGCCTCGGCGACATCGGGATGACCGATGGCGAGATTTTCGAGCTCGATCGAGGAAATCCATTCGCCGCCGGACTTGATGACGTCCTTGGAGCGGTCGGTGACCTGCATATAGCCTTGTACGTCGATATGGGCGACATCGCCGGTGTCGAACCATTGCTCGTCGTCGAATTGCTCCGAACTGCGGCCCTTGTAATAGGATGCCGTGACCGCAGCGCCCCTCACCTTCAGCCGGCCGAACGTTTTACCGTCATGCGGAATTTCCTTGTCATCGTCGTCGGTGATCTTCATTTCCACGGTGAAGAACGGCAAGCCCTGCTTGGCGACGATATCGAGCTTTTCTTCCGCCGACAGGCTTTTGTGCTCGGGATTCAGCTTGGAAATGCTGCCGATCGGCGACATCTCCGTCATGCCCCAGCCATGCCAGACCTCGACGCCGTATTTTTCCGCGAAGACCTGGACGACCGCTCTCGGTACCGCCGAGCCGCCGATAAGCACCCGGTCAAGGTCCGGCAGGCTGCCACCTTCCTTTTCCATATGGGCGAGCAATGCCATCCATACCGTCGGTACGGCCAGCGAGAAACTCACCCGCTCGCGCGTCAGCATCTCGTAGATCGACTTGCCGTCCAGGCCCGGGCCAGGCATGACGAGACGGGCGCCCGCCATCGGCGCCGAAAATGCCGTTGCCCAACCATTGGCGTGAAAGAACGGCACGATCGGCATGACCGTATCGGCACAGCCTATGCCGTTGACGTCGGGAGACAGCACCGCCATGGCATGCAACACGTTCGAGCGGTGGGAATAGACGACGCCCTTCGGATTGCCCGTCGTGCCCGACGTATAGCACATGCCGGCCGCGGTCCGTTCGTCGAAGTCATGCCAGGCGAAATCGCTATCGCTCTCGGCAAGCCAGTCCTCATAGCAGGCGACATTGGCGAGCGTGGTTTCGGGCATATGCGCTCGATCCGTCAGCACGACAATCTTGCGCAGTGTCGGCACCATGGGCGCGATCTTCTCCATCAGTGACACGAATGTCTTGTCGACGAACAGCAGGCTGTCTTCGGCATCGTTCATGATCCAGACAAGCTGCTCGGGAAACAAACGCGGATTGAGCGTGTGATAGACAGCGCCAATACCGGTAATGCCGTACCAGGCTTCGAGATGGCGCCAGGTGTTCCAGGCCATGGTGGCGACCCGGTCTCCGGCTTTGACGCCTTCACGCTGCAGCCGTTTGGCGAAGGCGAGCGCCCGAATCCTCGTGTCGCGATAATTGGTTCGATGAATGGGACCCTCGACGGACCGCGATACGATTTCCCGGTCGCCATGGCAGTTTGCGGCGTGATCGATCACCTTATGGCAGAGCAGCGGCCAGTCCTGCATCGTTCCAAGCATGTTTTCCTCCCCAGGCATGTTCTTGTTATACGCGGCACTCTATGCTCCGGATGCCTGCTGACAAGCGGTTTGTGTGGGCAACGTCGTTCTTGACATCGCGGCCGGTCTTGCACATTTGAGGGCTATGAAAGCATCAGAAGCAGATATTCTTTTCATTCCCGGCCACGGGAATTCCGGCGTCGATCATTGGCAGACGCGCTGGCAAACGAAACTGGCATCGGCACGGCGCGTCGAGCAGGACTCCTGGCATGAACCCGTCAGAGAGAACTGGGTGCGGACGCTCACCGATTCCATCAATGCCGCCCGCAAACCTGTCGTGCTGGTCGCACATTCGCTCGGCATCAGCACGGCACTGCATGCGCTGCCCGCATGCCCCGGCAAGGTCGCCGGCGCCTTCTTCGTCGCCCCGCCCGATCTCGCCGATCCCAGCCGGCTGCCGCCCGGGCTGGCGCCTGACCGCTTCCATTCATTCGGCCCGTATCCACGAGAGCCTCTGCCGTTCCCGTCGATGACGGTTGCGAGCCGCGACGACCCCTATGGCACCTACGAGCATGCCGGCGATATCGCCAATGCCTGGGGTTCATTCCTGGTCGATGCCGGCAATTCCGGCCATATCAATGTCGAGTCCGGTCACGGCCCCTGGCCGGAAGGAACGATGGTGTTCGCGCAATTCCTGTCGCGGCTGAAACCCATCACGGCATGAAATCGGCATAGGGGGCGATCGTATATGATCGCACCCCTGCCACACCACCCGGCATGCGGGTCCGCACCGGGCGGTTCGAGAGATTGAGGTCAGGTGAGTCTGGGCATTCCGAGTTGGTCTGCCCATTTGATCGTGAGGACGGTGTTGAGGA
>NZ_JBFUFF010000088.1:0-28625 GCF_056403555.1 Rhizobium sp. P2_G2 | reverse complement strand
GTTCGACACCAGCTTGATATTCGACAGCGTCACGTTCTTGGCGTCGATGACGATATCGCCATGGACTTCCAGGTTGCTGATGACGGCATTGTCCTGGGTGACGACATAGGTTCCGGTATAGACCTGGAGCTTGCTTCCCGAGGCGACGCCGGTATTGGTGTCGTCGGGATAGGTTGTTGCCGCCGCCGCCGCAGCGGCAGTCGGGGCGCTCAAGGCAGCGTTCGCGCTCGTTTCCAAGGATGCGGCCGCATTCGCTGCATGGGCGGTCGCGGCAAGAGCGTTGATGTCGACATCAGCATGGGTGGCGTGAACATCGTTGGTCTGGGCCTGGAGGTCTGTCGGTGTGTTGGCGCTGCTGGCCACGGACGTCGGGGCTTCCGTTCCGGCTACGACATGGTGGCCGTGACCCTGATGGAAGTCATGAACGGAGAGATCCGCGGCATGGTGGAAAAGCCCATCAAGGCCATTCGCGCCGTCAATCATGCTGTTCGCCGAAGTCCCGGCTCCGGTCCAATCGTGCTGCTCCAGGACCGCATTGCTGAAGAGCTGGGGATCCGCGCCAAAGGTTAGCGCCTCTGATATATCGGTATTGATACCGTGAAATTGGCTTCTCAAGGTTTCATCCGCCTTTCTCCCAGCCTGTTCCCGCCGCTCTCGACTGGAATTCGAGAGCCGCAGAATAGCGATCCGGGGTTAGTGCTTTCGTGGTAGGTCCTCACTGCCTCGGAGGGTCCCTAAAATAGTTTTGTCTGGTTGGCAACGCGGGCTCTCCGCCGAGAAGCCCCTGCAATAACTGCCCCATTGTCGCCACAATGCGCACAAAAACCTTGTGCGGAACTTGAAAGTATTGAATTAATTGTGCGATGCCATAATTTCGATTTTATACTATTTGGACATGGAAGGTGTTGCTATATCATTACTTTCGCCGCTAATTTAGCGATTGAAATCGTTAGAAAAAAAACAACGAGTTGACGGCCGATATTACTTGACATTTTCCGATCGCTCGAATTTCGGTTTTTTTGTAAATTTTGAACATTTTTCCACTAAAAAAAGGCATAAATTTTGGAATGGCAGCGCGGGTTTGACCGTGGAATGGAGCCGATCGGAAATATTTTTGGGCCGTTCGTCCACCGAATCACCCGCTATTTTTGGGTGATTCGGTCACGCGTGAGTTCCGTCGCTCGAGAGATTCTGCAAAATCCTGAGGTCTCCAAAGGGACGGCGACATTCCAGGAGCCTCCTCCAAAAGGCGTATTGGCGCGCCCCGTCACCGGCRAATGACGGCATTGAACCGCAAAGCCTGCCTGCTAGCATTCACACTTGCGGATCGCGYTCCAGCCKTCGCGCTGCTCGCCGGCCCCYCGCATAGACTGATTGGGATGCCGTCCTGCGATCGGCAGCAAGGAGTTGGAGTCCGTGGCGAAAATCCTGCTTGTTGCGCCGACCTGCAATGGCGAGGACGTCGGCGAAGCCTGGGTCGCCTATCAATGGGCGCGGCGGCTTGCCGAACGCCATGACATCACCTTGCTGACCTATTGCAAACGCGGCGCAAAGCCGGCGGCGCAGCAATTGTCCGGCATGCGCATCGTCGAATGGCTGGAACCACCCTTGCTCGGACGCGCGGAGCGATTGAACAGCATCCTCAAACCGGGCTACGTCCCCTTTTATTTCCGGGCGCGCCGCTGGATCGTCAACGCGCTTGCGAAGGGCGAACAGTTCGATCTCGCGCATCAGCCGGTGCCGGTGGCGATGCGCTATCCTTCTCCCGCCGCCAACCTTGGCATGCCGCTGGTGATCGGGCCGCTGGGAGGCGGATTGGCAAGCCCGCCGGGCTTCGCGGCGGACGAGGGCTCCACCCCATGGTTCATGAAGCTGCGGCATCTGGATCGTTTTCGGCTTCGCTGGGACCCGGTTCTGCGCTCGACGTTCCAGGGCGCCGCTTGCGTGCTTGGCATTGCAGGCTATGTCCGCGAGCATCTGACCGGCCTGCAGCTGCAAAGGTTCGAGGTGATGAGCGAGACCGGTCTCGATGACGTGCCGGAGCCGGTCGATCGCTCGCAGAGGTCGGGGCCGGTCAAACTGCTGTTCGTCGGCCGGCTGATCCGCACGAAGGGCGTGCGCGACGTCATCCGTGCCATGAATCTGCTGCGCGACCTGCCGGTCGAGCTCGACATCGTCGGAGAAGGGCCGGAGAGGGATGAATGCGAGCGGCTGATGTCGAGCCTCGGGCTCGCCGGGCGAATCTGCCTGCATGGCTGGAAGTCGAAGGCAGAGCTTTCGCAATTCTACCGGCAAGCCGATGTCTTCGTCTTTCCCAGCTATCGCGAGCCTGGCGGGAATGTTGCGCTGGAGGCCATGGGGTTTTCGCTTCCGCTGATCGTCGTCGATCGCGGCGGTCCGGGAAGCGCGGTCTCGCCGCTCTGTGCCGTAAAGCTCTCCGCCACCACGCCCGACGCGCTGGCAATCGATGTCGCCGAGGCGATCCGCCGGCTGGCGACGGATGCTGCGCTACGCCGAAAGATGGGTGTCGCCGCCTACGAGCATGTCCGGCAAACCGCCCTGTGGTCGGCAAAACTGGATCGGATGGATTGCATCTATGCCGACCTGATCAAACAGGCCCAAAGGTCGTCACCCCTTGCCGTTGCCTCACTAGCGTGAAAGCGCTGCCCAAAGTGCTGCACGGTGGCCTGGGCCGAGCGCGAAGCGCATGGTTTCGCCGACGACGATGGCAAGCCGGAACAACATCGTGGCGAGAGGTCCATGATGGCGCCGATAGTAATGGATACGATTGGCCGTCATCAGTGCCGAAAGATAAGGATTTGCATGATATTCGCCGCCGATATGCACGGCGCGAGCCCTGGCCTCATAGGTGATTTGCAATCCCGCCCGACGGGCCCTCTCCATATAATCGACTTCCTCGCTATAGAGAAAGAAGGACTCGTCCCAAAGCCCGACTGTCCGGCGCGCCAGCCCTGAAACAGCAAGCGCTGCGCCGGTGGCCCATTCCACCGCGCCGCCGCGCCGGTAGAGTTGCGGCGTTGCCACGATTTCACCGAGACCAAGAGAGGCCGCGATTTTGGAGCCAAGCAGCGAGTCCGCCCAGACAGTCAGCAGGCTGGGTTCGCGACGCAGCGACTTTGCAATCGTGCCGTCCTCATTCAGAATCTGGGGCACCGCGATGCCGACTTTGTCGCCGCGAAGCCGCTTGTAAAGATGGTGCATGCATCCCTTGCTCAGACGTATGTCCGGATTGAGGATGAGAATATCCGATTCCGCTGCGATCAAATCCGTCGCGGCATTGATGCCGGCCGCATAGCCGGCATTTCGCCCCATGCGGATCACCTTGGCTTTGACGGAATGCTGCTCGGCAATTTCCGCCGACAGATCATGAGAATCGTTGTCGACGACGATCACTTCATATCGATCGATTCCTTCCAATCCCGATGACAACGAATCCAGCAAGCCAGGGAGGACAGCAGCGCTGTTGTACGTCACGATGATGACCGCGACAGCCGCCGCTGCCTTCGTATGAACCGGTGCTGTCGTCATCTCTCTCGCGGCTTCGGATGGTTCGGAAAACACGTTCATCTCCGCTCCCTGGTTTCGGATCAGGCATTATATCCTCTCGCGAGACGGCTCACACCGAAAGACTGCCGAGAGAGGTAGCGCTACCCCGCCAATCATACTCCACTAAGTCGTAGAGCCGATCAGAATTACTTTCGGCATCCTTCTATCGGCGCATATCTGCATTGCCGGACATGGATATCCTACCTCCCATAAGTCTTTGAGAGCGCTTTCTTACAATCGGTAATTTTATAGCATGGCAGAGGGTTCAGAAGAGCTTTTGCGGCCCCAACAACGCACAGAATAAATCTTCACTCCATTTGTTTAGGTCGGATCTCATGGCAGTCGATGGCAACGATCTGGAGGAAGCGACAGCGTATCAGGTCCTTCCACGTAGCCCCATCCCACAAACACACTTCACCGCCTGGACCGAAAATATTCGGCATGACAGATTGGTGCACCTGAGGAAGACGTCCGCCTCTGCCGGATTGCAGGTCGATGGCCTTATCGATCTCGCCCTCACGGGCCTGTCGCGTATGCATAAAGCCGGATCGTTCGCGCACACGCTACGCCGCGTCAAAACGAAGCCGGCTTCCGCGGCGGCGCCAGGCGAGCGGCTTGAGGGTGAAAGCCTCCGCTACACGGCCATGGCCGCTCTTGGACTGTCTCGGGTGAGCGAAGGATTACAAAGGCAGGTCCTCGGCTCGTTGACGGCCGCAGACCTTGCCCGGCTGGCGGCCAGACGCGCTGAAAGCTCGACCGATATCGGGGCGGTGGCTCTTGCAGCCTGGGCATCGGCGGAGGTGGGGCATGTCTATGCGACACGGCTGTTTCGCAGGCTTGCCGAGGACCTTGCATCGGATGCCCCGATGCCGACGGTTGCCTGCGCCTGGGCGCTGGTCGCCGGGCTCGCAGGCAGGCGCCTGGGTGAGACGTCGGAGGTCATTGTCCTGGCGCGCAACAAGCTCGTTCAGGCGAGATCGGCAGTCGGGCTTTTCCCCCATCAGATTCCCGCCGCGGCGAGCGGGCGAATGCGTTCGCACATCGGCAGTTTTGCCGACCAGGTCTATCCCATCCAGGCGCTGGCCCGTTTTCATGCGGCCTTCGGCGATCGAAGCTTGCTGTCCATGGCCGAACAGTGCGCGAAACATCTGTGCGGCCTGCAAGGGCGCGACGGCCAGTGGTGGTGGCACTACGATATCCGCGACGGAGCGGTGGCAGAGGGCTATCCCGTCTATAGCGTTCACCAGCACGCCATGGCGCCGATGATCCTGCTCGAACTTCGCGAGGCCGGGGGAAGCGATTATCTGCCAGCCATCATCAAGGGGTTGAGATGGCTGAACGAGCGACCTGAAGTCGCGGTGCCGCTGGTAATACCGGAAAAGGGAGTGGTCTGGCGCAAGGTCGCGCGCCGCGAGCCTAACAAGGCGTCGCGCGCCATCGCGGCATTCACGACGGCAATCTCCCCAGGTCTGCATATGCCCGGACTGGATACGCTCTTTCCGCCGCGCCGCGTGGACTATGAATGCCGCCCATATGAGCTGGGGTGGCTTCTCTATGCATGGCTTTCGGGCGGCGCTGTCGCCGAGCTCGCCAACGACGGCCATTAGAAACCGTTTTCATCACTAGGGGGGTTGAAATGACTTGCGACCGCCAGCTCCTGTTCGGCATGCATGTGGACGCCATCAGCATGGATGAGGTGATGGAGCGCTGCCACCTCGCCTTGACAAAACGTCAGCGAATGCTGCTCGGCGTTCTGAATGCAGCCAAGATCATGCAGTTGCGCCGTGACACGCTGCTCAGAAATTCGCTTTTGGAATGCGATTTGCTGCTGGCGGACGGACAATCCATCGTCTGGGCAAGCCGGCTGCTCCGGCGACCGCTTCCCGAGCGCGTCGCGGGGATCGATATTTTCGAGCGGCTGCTGGCGCTTGCGCAGGCGGAAGGGCGCCCGATCGCGCTTCTCGGCGCCCAGCCGAACGTATTGGCGAGATTGGAGGCCGTGATCGTAAGAAAATATCCCGGCCTGAGGATCGCCTATAGTCACCACGGATATTTTCACACCGGCGAATCGGATGCGATTGCCGAGGGAATCCGGAAATCGGGCGCCGACATGCTGTTTATCGGCATGACCTCGCCGAAGAAGGAAATTTTCCTTGGAACGTATGGGGCGTCCCTGGGGGTGCCCCTGATGCATGGCGTCGGCGGCTCGTTCGACGTCATGGCCGGCCTGACGCGGCGGGCGCCTGTCCGATGGCAGAAGGCCGGCCTGGAATGGGCATTCCGCGTGCTGCAGGAGCCGCGTCGCCTGTGGTGGCGATATCTGTCGACAAACAGCGGCTTCATCCGGCTGACGGCCGCCGAAATGATCCACCCGTCGGCGCCGTTCAAGGTCGATCAGTCGTGGAAATATGCTGCAGTCGGGTTCGATAGTACCCGAAGAATTTCAGTGGAGCGTAGTGTATGAGTGAAGTGTTCAAGGGTCGCCTCGCGGTGATCGGAATGGGTTACATCGGTCTGCCGACTGCGGTTGCGATCGCGACGCGTGGCATCGATGTCGTTGGCGTGGACATCAATCCGGCGACGGTCGCCGCGGTGTCACGGGGCGAGGTGCCATTTGTCGAGCCGGATCTGGCGGTCGGCGTCAGCGGTGCCGTCGCCATGGGCCGGCTGACAGCCAGCCTCGAAGTCCCGGAAGCCGACGCATTCATTATCGCGGTGCCGACGCCGTTCAACGAAGATCGCACCGCAGACCTTTCCTACGTCAAGGCGGCGGCAGAGCGGATCGCGCCGCGCCTCCGGTCCGGCAACATCCTGGTGCTGGAATCCACCTCTCCTCCCGGCACGACCGCACAGCTCGCGGCCTGGGTCGGCGCCATGCGGCCCGACCTGAAAATGCCCCGGGATGGTGAAAACGGTGCGGACATCCACGTGGCGCATTGCCCGGAACGGGTGCTTCCGGGTCGTATCATGATCGAGATCATCACCAATGACCGCGTCGTCGGCGGGCTCACACCCCATTGCGCCGAGAAAGCCGCCTCGATCTACAGGCTTTTCGCGCAGGGTGAGATCCTGCTGAGCGACGCCGCCAGCGCCGAAATGGCAAAGCTGGTCGAAAACGCCTATCGCGATGTCAATATCGCCTTTGCCAATGAATTGTCGCTGATTGCAGAAACGCTGCACATCGACGTCTGGGAGGTGATCCGCCTGGCGAACCGGCACCCGCGCGTCAACATCCTCAGCCCGGGGCCCGGCGTCGGCGGTCACTGCATTCCCGTCGATCCGTGGTTTATCGTGTCCGCCGCGCCGGAACAGGCGCGACTGATCCGGGTCGCGCGCGAAGTCAACGACCGGCGGCCGCATCATGTCGCCGAGCAGGTGGTGGAAAAGGCACGCCGGTTCCGCTCGCCAACCATTGCCTGCCTCGGACTGACGTTCAAGGCGAATGTCGACGATATCCGTGAAAGTCCGGCCATCGAGGTGGTTGGCCTGATCGCCAAGGCTTTGCCCGATGTCGAGGTTCTGGCGGCCGATCCCTTCGTTACCACGATCCCGAAACTGCTGGCCGGCTATGACAACCTGCATCTCGAAAGCGCCCACGCGGCGGTCGAACGCGCAGATATCGTCGTGCTGCTCGTCGAGCACGATCCGTTCAAGGCCATTCGTCACACCAGGCTGGGCGGCAAGGTGGTCTACGATACGAGAGGTGCGTGGCGCTGAAATCCGACCGTGGCAGCAGTAGTATAGCGTCAAAGTAGCAGCGTAGCGTGGGGAGTAGGGTTGTGGAGGAATTGTACAGGTATTTTATGAAATGCCCTCAGATTTTAATTACATGCATTTTTTTCTTCGGTGCCGGTTGTCTAAGCTTCCTGATTCATATTCTGAGAAATCGTGAAAGCTTTTCTCTCAAGGAAATGCTCAAGCATTGCATTCCCTACAACATTTTTCGTTCGAAAAGCGTCCATATGGACGTGAAGATGTATATCATACACGCAGCCACCGACTCCATCTTCTATTTTCCCGGATTGGCCGTCATGGCCATTGTGTCCAGCGTTGTCGACACATCGCTCCTGGGCCTGGCTCCGGATCATGCGGCCACCCAGCCCAGCTATTGGACAGCGTTTCTGAGCGTGATGGCGATCTTGTTTGCAATCGAACTGTCAGACTATATCGTTCACTATGCGGAACACAAAATACCTATACTATGGGAGCTGCACAAAGTTCATCACTCCGCGGATATCGTCAATCCGTTGACGGCAAGGCGCGGACATTCGATCGCATTGGTGTATTCCGGAATTTGCTCAGGCATTATCGTCGGCGCGACTGTCGGCCTCCTGATGTTTCTGTTCGGCATCAGCCTCATCGAAGCAATCGCGCTACAGGCTTTCACAAACAAGATCGGCAATCTCTGGACGCTCAGCCCTCTGAAACATTCTCACATTCCAGTTGGATTCGGCTGGTTCGACAAGATCTTTATCAGCCCTCACATGCATCAGGTGCATCACAGCAAGTTGCAGCAGCACTGGGACAAGAATTTCGGCAACAACCTGTCGATCTTCGACTGGCTGTTCAACACCGGTTACAAACCGGTGAGGGGCGAGGAAATCACGTTCGGCATATCGGGGTATAGTGAGGCCGAGCTGCAGAAATTCAACACTCTCTTCGGCGCGTTCATATCTCCGATATTGAGAATAAAAGATCGGGTATCGCAACGAATTGGCGCCGGAAGGAGCGCCGCACCGGGCAAATCTCTCAACAATGACAGAGAATTCAACTCGGTCATGGACACGGGCGCGAAGCAGGTGCCGACCGCGCCGATGTAGGTCGTTCCGCGCGAACCAATTGCCGGTGTTTGGATTTCCCGACACAGTTTCCAGACGCTCTCGCCGGACAAGTGCGAGCGAGCGCGGATTTTCGCATCAGCCTATCAATCCTGCCTTGCGAATTCCTGCGACGCGGCGCTCGAAATCCGCGGGGTTGCGGAAGGGCAGCACGCGGCGCCGGCGCTCGACGGAAAAGCTCGGATTGATATTCAGCGCGCGCGCCCAGGCCTGCCGGCTTTCCTCCAGACGGTCCAGATGGCCGTAACATGAGGCGAGCAGCGCATAGGCGGTCTCCGATTGCGGGTTGCGGGCAAGGCGCTGCTCGATGGCGGCGATTGCGAGCTCATATTCGCCAAGCGAAAAGCGGGCATCGGCGACAAACTGCAACACGATCTCGGGATAGTGCGGATCGAGCCTCATTGCGTTGTCGAGCGTATCGAGGGCTGTCGCCGGGTCACCGGAGAATATCTGTATGTGGGCCTTCACCATCAGCAGTTCGACGGAGTTGGGCGCCGCGGCCAATCCCCGCTCGACTTCCGCCCGAGCCCTATCAAGCTGCCGGTTCCACATGCATGCCAAAGCGAGTGCGAAATGCACGTTTGGCTGTTGGTCGTCCATGGCCACGGCCTTTTCGGCGCCTTCGAGTCCGATCGCAAGCGAGCTATCCGGATCGGCGCTCCAGCCATTGACATAATCGAGAACGTGACTGAAGGCGAGGAAAGCATGGGCCGCTGCATAATCCGGCTCGATGGCGATCGCGGCTTCTGCCAGGCGGCGCGCCTCCAGGTTTCCGGCAGGCGTCGACGTGAAGGCCTGTTCTCGGCTTCGCAGCAGCAATTGATAGGCTTCGATGCTGATTGCATGCGAGCGGACGAGCCTGTCCTGGTCGCCGGGCGCGAGTGTGAGTTTCAGCGCCGCCACGATCTCCCGGGTGAGTTCATCCTGGACGGCGAAAATGTCGGTGAGATCGCGATCGAAACGGCTTGCCCAGACATGCCCGCCGTTCTCGGCATCGATCAACTGCGCCGTTACCCGCACCCGGTTGCCGGCTTTTCGAACGCTGCCCTCCAGCACGTATCGGACGCCAAGTGCTTTGGCGACATCCGGGATGGAGACGGCAACATTCCTGTAGACGAAGGAAGAGTTGCGGGCGATGACGTGCAGCTCGTGCAGCTTCGAGAGGTCGGTAATGATGTCCTCGCTGATGCCGTCGGAGAAATACTGCTGTTCAGCATCGCCGCTCATGTTGTTGAACGCGAGCACGGCGATGGACGGCTTGTCGGGGAGGGGCGGCGCAGATGGCTCGGCTCTTGCCTGACGGGGCGCCGGTGACGCCTGTTTCACCGATGCGGCAACGCCAACCTGAACTGCATAGACCCGGACCGGCTCGGCAATGTTCTTGAGTTCGGTCTCGCCCATATCATTGGCAACCAGATCGAGCTTCGATTTGACCTGTCGATAGGCATCTTCCGAAAGGCAGATAGCGCCGGGAGCGGCAATGGTTTGCAGGCGGGCGGCAATATTGACGCCGTCGCCCATAAGGTCGCCGTCGCTCTCTTCAACGACGTCGCCCAGGTGAATGCCGATGCGGAAGACGATGGCGCGATCTGCTGCGACCCCGGCATTGCGCTCTATCATGGCGTTCTGGACTTCGACAGCGCAGCGGACCGCGTCGACAACGCTGCGAAACTCGATGAGACTTCCGTCTCCCGTCCGTTTGACAATGCGTCCATTGTGGACTGCGATCGTCGGATCGATGAGATCGCTCCGCAGCGTCCTCAGCCGCGCCAGGATACGGTCCTCGTCGGCGCCGGCGAGGCGACTATAGCCGACGACATCCGAAACCAGGATCGCCGCGAGCTTCCGCGTCTCGCCCATCACTGTTGCTCCCTATTGCCAGGACCAGCCCGGCTATCGGCAGGATAACACAATATATCCGTTGGCTATAACAATGATCTGCAAGAAAGAGGCCAGCTTTCGACTGCGGCAAACGACATTTCTCCTGGCTTGATTGCGCCTCGGGCAATACAAAATCATCGGTGGTTTCGTTTTTCGCCCAGTGGCTCAGTTCAGTGGTCGTATCTCTATTGGCCGAGGTCTTTTGCCTGACCGGCATCGGCGACAGGCACCAACAAATTGGAAGGCGGCGGCTCCTGTCGCTCGAAAGTCAGCCTCCCTGCTTGGCGCCCCGCGAGCAGTCGTCGTCAGCTGACCGACATCTCGTCAAGCTTCGCGAGCAGACGAACGGCTTCAGGTCGATCGGGTTCCCAGAACTTGATCAATGTGTTTCCGGCCGGCGACGTCGTGATACTGAAGGCTTCACGGTGCAGACCTATTTCAATCAACTTCGTTTCCAAAGCTGCAACATTGGGGATATGAGGCGTGAAATTCGCGACGCAGATATATTCCGTTCCGAACATGACCTTCCTCCATGAGGCATATCTAATGTATCGCAACGGTCGCGCGCATCTTCAACTCAAAGCTAATGATAACCTTACCTGCTAACCATTTGCCACAAACCCGGCTCGGCTGACTACTCCATTTTCAATGGCCAGTGGTTCGATTTTCTTTGAAAGCCGCAATTCAAATTTTGTGATGGAAGGTATTTTTGCGACCCAAGCATGTTGGAAGGCCGGGAGGGTATTTGCTTCCCACCTTCCAATTCACGAATTCGATTGTGGTATTGCAGGAATAGTCCAATATCCATGAGGAATACCGTGGGGGTGCAGGCCAATGGCTAGTGTCACATTCGCAGGCGTCAATACTTACTTGACGGGGACGGGGACGGCCGTTCTTGACGATATTTCCTATATCGATGCATTCGCCACATCCGGAACCGATGATTTCGGCGATGCCAAGCTGACCAGCATCAGCGCCGACAACAATACGTCGCCGCCGGATATGCGGACCGCGACACTGTCGGCCTCGACCGACGATCTGGGACGGGAGACGATTACCGGAATTTCGGCCGGCTTTGGATTGTCGAACGCGCTCTCGGTGGTGATGAGCATCAGCAACCTGTCGCTCGCGGCCACGCTTAATGGCGCAAACCCCTATGATCTCGCCAACGAGGCCGAAATTCAGCGCCTGCTGAAGCTGGCGCTGATGGGCAGCGACAGGTTCGCGATCAGCGGCGTGGTGTCGGAGATCTGGGGCGATATCGAGGAACAGACCGGACCCGCCACAACGGTCTTCGGCGACGACATCCTGTCGATCGGCGCGATATCGGCGGCAGCCGGTTTCGAGCGGCCGATGTTTTACGGCGATGCCAAGTCGGCGTCGACCGATGCCGATATCACCGCTGGCGCCGACCGCATCAATGCTGCCCATGCCGGCATCGGCGTGACGATCTTCGGCGATTTCATGACGGATAACCGTGTCGATCCGCTGGCGGCGAGCTATGGTAACGACAGGCTGGTCGGTGGGGTGGGGGACGATTTCATCTATGGCGATGCCAAAGGCAGCCGAGCCGGTGGAGACGATATCCTCTTCGGTCGCGGCGGCAATGACAGGCTGTCAGGCGGCGGTGGCGACGATATCCTGCGCGGTGGCACCGGCACCAATACGCTTATCGGCGGCGCCGGCTCGGATACGCTCAGCCTTGCGGAGTTTCACGCCTATGGCGACCCCGATGGTTTTGCATTCACGGTTCTGGATCTGGCCCATCCCGAGCGCAATTCAAGCCTCCCGGCCACCAACACCTTGATCAGCATCGAAAATGTCATCGCAGAGAAATTCAACAGCTACGGTGGCGACGTCATCTATGGAACGGGTGGGGCAAATGTCATCACCAGCGCGGGTGGGATCAATCGTTTTCACGGGCGCGGCGGCGACGACATCCTCATAGGCGGCGGCTCATTCGACAGGTTGTTCGGCGGGGCCGGCAACGATACGCTGATCGGGCATAGGGACTACGATTTCTTCATTTTCGATGCCAAGTTGGACCCTGCCACGAATGTCGATCGGATCAGGGATTTTTCGGGAGATTTCGACTCGATCTGGATCGACGACCGGATAATGCCCGGCATTTCCAAGACCAAGCTCAATATCGACGTCAACCATCTCAGCACTGTCGCCCCGAAACCCCTGTCGGTACAGGCATTTTACGCGAGCCAGGACGGCAAAGCCCATGATGCTAGCGATCGCCTGGTCTATGACACCGACAATGGCCGGCTTTACTTCGATCCGGACGGCATAGGCGCAGAGCGGCGAGTTCTGTTTGCCGTGCTGAGGGGCCAGCCCACGGTGGAGGCGGGGGACTTTGGGTTGTTTTAGCGTCGATGGCCGGCAGCGAGGCTCGTGCATCTTCCGCGATCAATCTGGTTTTCCATTGCGGTCCACCGCCGTTGACATCGTGATTGGTCGCGGGGTGATGACAGGGTCGGGCTCTGAAGACAGGCGCCGGGGCGGCGGGAGGCCACCGCTTTGCCGCGATCGGAGTTCGGGATAGCATAGAGAGGCTTGCGGCTTCATGGCTTTGGTTTGGTCGAGACCTGGCAGTCTGTCGTCGGTTTTCACAGCTGGACATACCGCGTCAGCAGAGATTTCAATGTTTCCAAGAGCAGGAGGAGACCGAGGAAGAACGCAGCCGCAACGGCCCATTCGTTGAGAGCAAGACGCCCGAAATGAAAGAGTTCGGAAGCGGCAGGCCAGAAGAGTGAAAGACCGAGAATGGCGGCTACGGCTGCCACGACCCAGGCGAGAGAAGGATTGGGGCGGCTGAAGGCACGCGGGAGGGATGTACTGAACGACCGGTTGACGAGGATCAGGCAGATGAGCGCAAGCACGAGCCAGGAGAACGCCAACGCTCTGGCCTCCGCCGTCGGCAAGCCGTTGTCCAGCGCCACCACATAGGCAGCGGCGACTGCACCGAACGTGATCGCACCTTGAAGCAGGCTCCAGCCGATCAACTGCCATGTAAACAGCGGAGCATCCGGTCGCCGCGGCGGACGCTGCATGGCGTTTCTTTCTTCGACCTCGGCTTCGAAGACCAAAGAGCAGACAGGATCGATGATCATTTCGAGGAAGGCGATATGGATTGGCCAGAAGAGAATGGGCAGTCCTGTGAGCAATGGCAGGAGGGTAAGGCCTGCGATCGGCACATGAACGGCAACGATGAAGCCCATCGCCTTTCTCAGATTGTCATAGATCCGTCGGCCCAGCCGGATGGCATTGACGATCGAGCCGAAATCGTCGTTCAGCAACACCAGCGACGACGCTTCGCGGGCGACGTCGGTTCCCCGGGCGCCCATGGCGATGCCGATATGCGCGGCTTTCAGCGAGGGCGCGTCGTTGACGCCGTCACCGGTCATGGCGACGATTTCGCCGTTTGCCTTGAGGGCCTGGACGATCCTGAGCTTCTGCTCCGGCATGATGCGGGCAAACACGTTCGTCGTCTTGACGCGCTCCGCGAGTTCCGGATCGCTCATCTGGTTGATGTCGGCGCCGGTCAGAATCCCGCTCGTTTCGAGGCCCGCCTGCTCGCCGATCGCCCGGGCCGTGATCGGGAAATCGCCGGTGATCATCGCCACCCTGATGCCCGCAGCACGGCAGTCTGCGATTGCAGCAGGTACGCTTTGCCGCAGCGGATCGGACAATCCGATCAACCCCAGGAACTCAAAATCGAATTGCCTTTGTGACGGAGGCGTCGTGTCGCCCGGCAGGGCAGCGCGGGCGACGCCGAGAACACGCAGGCCCTTCTCGGCCATCGTAGCAATTGCCGATCGCACATGATCGAGCGCCACACCCTCCAGCCCGCACAGCTCGGCAACGACTTCGGGTGCTCCCTTGCAGGCCGCGATGAGGCCGGAGTCCTGCATGCGCCACAGCTGCGTCATGGCCAGGAGATCGCGCTGGAGTGCAAAGGTTTTGACAAGCCGCCAACCCCGCTCGTCCGCGGCGGCAAGTGCTCTGCCGCGGGCAAAGGCATGGAAAGCTTTCTCCATCGGGTCGAACGGGTCCGGAGCACTCGCAAGCGCTGCGGTATCGGCCAAACGATCGAAATCTTCGCCAAGCCCGGGCGGAACGGTGTGGGTCGTCAGCGGAAGATCGCAATCGCCGGCAACGCGCAGTTCGGTGACGGTCATGCGGTTTTCGGTCAGCGTGCCGGTCTTGTCGGTACAGAGGACGGTCGCCGCCCCGAGCGTCTCGATCGCGGCCGCCCGGCGGGTGAGGACATTTGCCTTGGAAATACGCCATGCGCCCATGGCCATGAACACGGTCATGATCACCGGGAATTCCTCCGGCAACATCGACATGCCGATGGCGATGCCGGCCAGCAGGGCATCAAGCCAGCCGCTCCGCAGGGTTGCGTAGAGCACGATCGTCAGCAGCGTCACCAGTGCAGCACCCACGGCAGATATCCGCACCAGGCGGGAGGTCTCGGCCTGAAGGCGAGGCGGCTCGCTTTCCAGTGAGCGCAGACTCTGGCCGATTTTTCCGATCTGGCTGCGTGAACCCGTCGCCGTGACTTCCGCTCTCGCACTGCCCCGCACGATCATCGACCCGGCAAAAGCGACCGGAAGGTCGTCTCCGCCGGGCTGCAGGATGGACAGGCTCGGCAGGTCGCTCACCGCCTTGCGGACGGGCACGGACTCTCCCGTCAACAGGGATTCGTCGGCCTGCAGGTCCTGCGCCTCGATGAGCCGGCAATCGGCTGCGACGCGGTCACCTTCCGCAAGCAGGATAATGTCGCCCCTGACGACATCGCGGCCGGCGATGACTTTCCGCTCGCCGTCCCGGATGACTGCGGCGCGTGGGCTTGTCAGATCGCGCAGGGCTTCGAGAACGCGCTCCGTCCTTGCTTCCTGGACAATCGTGATGACGGTGGACAGTGCTGCGAAGGCGACGATAATCAGCGCTTCGCCGAGATCTCCAAGCAGAAGATAGATCAATCCGGCCGCAAGAAGCAGGGCAAACATCGGTTCCCGCAGGACCTCGAATATGATGCGAAGTGGAGTTCGCCTGGCCGGGCCAGGAAGCTCGTTAAAGCCCTCCGCAATCAGCCGTGCCCGTGCCTCATCTTCTGTCAGTCCGGCTATGATTTCGTTCACGGTGTGATCCTGCCTTTGCCGCACAGTGACGGTATAGCTTGCAGCGATCGCCCTGGTGTTGACCAGGGTCAATCCGGAGCGTCTGAATGCGATCGATGACGGCAAAGTCCTCGACTTCGCCCGATCGTCGCTGGCCTCAGTCCTCTGCGGGTCGGTTCAGGATGTCCCGGACCAGGGATGGTATGGGCAATCCGGCATCGAGCCTGCGCCAGGCGATGGGCGCCAGCGTCTTGCCGAGCTGAAGGGCCAATATATTGACATCGGCATCCGACGGCCCGCCATGGCGGGCCGCGACGCGGTCATGCAGTATCGCCGGCTGGGTTTCCAGCCAGATGCCATCGAAGCGGATATGCGCGCCGACGGCTGCGGCCTCGATCAGCGCCCGGTTTTCCGGCCGGTCGAAGACCGCATCGGCAACGACCGAGCCGCCATCGGCGAGAATGCCGCCCGCGCGTCGCGCCATGTCCTGATACACTCTTTCCGACATTTCCGGACTATAAGCTGACGCGTCGAGCCTGGTTTCCGCGCTGACACCATGGATCGCTTTCCGCACCCGGTCGCTCTCGATGATCCGGGCGCCCGGCGGCATGCCGATGTCCGGCGCCAGGGACTCAGCCAGCGTCGTTTTGCCGGATCCGCTTAGGCCGCCGATGGCGACGAGCCGTGGCGGGGCCTCTCCCAAGAGATCGGATGCGAGCGAGAAATAGGACCTGGCCTCGTCGACGAGCGCGCCGGTCTTGCTGCTGCCTTCTTCGATCTGCGTTGCCGTCACATGGGCGCGGACGGCGGCACGGATGGCCATCAGGAAAGGCAGCAGAATGAATCCGTCTTCATTGTCCGACTGATCTAGATAGCGATTGGCGACGAGATTGGCGTGAGACCGGAAACCGCGATGCCAGAGATCCATCAGCAGGAAGGCGAGATCGTAGAGGGTGTCGACCGTGGCGATCTGGTCGTTGAATTCGATGCAGTCGAACAGACGCGGCTGGCCGTCGATGACGCAGATGTTGCGCAGATGCAGGTCGCCATGGCAGCGGCGGACCTTGCCCTCGGCCTCGCGCCGGTCGAGCCGTGCGGCGTGCATTGCCAGCCGGTCGCGGAAGCACCGGCCGATCGCCTGCACTATAGCAGGGTCGAAGACATGGCTGGTGGCGAAACCGGCCTCGTTGATGGCGAGCACGGCCTCGATATTGGCCGCGCCGCCGCCGGCATGCACCGCCGGCGCCGTCGCATGAAAGGCAGCAATCATCCGGGCAGTAGCGGTCATCAACTGCGGCGTCAGCGTGCCAGCAACCGCCATCCGATCGGCGAGATTCTCTTGGTCGAAGCGCTGCATCTCCACGACCGCATCGCACAATTGTCCTTCGTCCGAGAAGGCCAGGCATCCATCGGGCATGCGGCTGATCCGGCGGATGCCGAGATAGAGGCCGGGTGCGCCGGCGGAATTGAAAACCACTTCCTTCTCGCAGGCGTCGAGGCGTCGCTCTGCGATCGAGAAATCGACATAGGGCAGCTTGACGGCACGCTTCATCTTGAAGGCGCGGTCGCCGACAAGGAAGATGCGCGAAATATGGGTCTCAATGGTTTCAATCTGGGTTTCGACCGGCGCGGTCAGGCCGTAACTGCCGGCGTCACGCAGGAAGGCTACGACATCGCTCTGGTCTTCCACGATCATGGCGTTTTCCAGTCACCGAAATTTGCACTGCGGAATACAACCATTTGAGCACGTGTCCGGATGCAGCGTCGCTCTCAGGCGCATAGCAGGAAATGTCTAAAGCCGCTCACGCTGACCGGACTGCAGCATCGATTGCGTTCGGTACATCCGAGGGTACACGGAGGTCGTTGATGATGCCGCGCACGCCGTTGACCGTCTCCGCCACCAGATAGGCCGCCTTCTGTTCCGCTTCGGAGCGGACCTGGCCCGAGAGATGGGCGTCGCCATTGCTGACTGTGACGCTGACTTGGGCCAGATCGAGATCGAGCTCGTGGTGGAGACGGGTAGTGATGGCGAGCCGGATCGCTTCGTCGCTGCAGGCGCTGTCGTCTGGCGGGCTTGCGATGATGCCGCGCAGAATATCGGCCCGGCTGACAATGCCCACCACTTTTCCGTCGTCGATGACCGGCACGCGCTTGATCCGGTTGGCGCTCAGCAGGGCGGCGATCTGGTCGATCGGCGTGGTCTCGGAAATCGTCACGACGGGACTGGTCATCGTGTCGGCGACGCGCCAGCCATGGGTCCTGATATAGTCTTCAGCGCTCTGGCGGCCCTCGCTCTTGATCGCCGCAGGACCCAGCTCAACCCTGCGGAGCAGGTCACCTTCGCTCAAAATGCCGACAAGTTTGCCTGATCCGTCGATGACGGGCAGTCCACTGACATGATGGTCCAGCATGATCCGGGCGGCGTGGCGAATGCTGTGATCCGGTGTCACCGACAGGATCGCTTTGGTCATGATGTCTCCGGCAAGCATGAACATCTCTCCTATGAGGCCGTTGATGCAATGACCTTAGCGGAGCCGGGGCCACTGCCGTTGACCTCGATCAAGGTTTGGCAACCTTGTCGGGCGCAGACCGGTTTCAAGACAAGAAGGAGAAGTTCAATGGCAAATGTCAGTGTCCCGAACGGCGCCTGGATCATGGTCGCCGACCATAGCAAAGCGATCCTGCTCGAGAACAAGGGTACGCCGGTTGCGCCGCATCTCGAAGTCCGCAAGGTGATGCAGGCGGCGGCCAATCCGCGCACCCATGAACAGGGCACGGATGCGCCGGGGACAGTATATTCGGGAAGCCATCATAGTACCGTCGACCAGACCGACTGGCACGCGGTTGCCGGCCGGCGCTTCCTCGAACAGGCTGCGGAGACTCTGGACGCCATGAAGGCCGACAAGGGCTTTGCTTGCGTCGTCCTCATCGCGCCGCCGAAGGCGCTGGCGGAACTGAGAGCCGTTATTTCGGACTCTGTCAGAGCATCGGTTGTCGGAGAACTGGACAAGGACCTGGTCCATCTGCCGGTCGCCGATATCGGTAGGCACGTTGCGGCCTGATGCCGGAAGTGACGGGCGGCATATTCCACCCGCAGCGAATACGTGCCGAGGATGGGCAAAGTCGGCTCGTCCTCAGCACACTTGACGATAGGTCCGTCACATCTCAGTGGGAGATCAGGATCGGCAGCATCGGATTGGTCAATATATCCAATGTCGCGCCGCCGAGAATGAATTCGCGCATACGCGAATGGCCATAGCCACCCATCACCAGTAGATCGGCGCTCAGTTCGATCGCCTTTTCCTGCAATGCTTCGCCGACCACGCGGCCATGCGTATGGATCGCATAGGGCTCCGCATGCAAGCCACGCGCCGCCAGACTGTCGAACAATCGCCGGCCGGGATCATCTCCGAGCGGCTTTTCGTCCACCGCGTAGATGATCGAAAGCTGCGTGGCGGCGCCAACCAGAGGCGTGGCATCGGCCAAGGCGCGTGCCGCCGCCCGGCTGCCGTCCCAGGCGATGGCGACGTGGTCGATGCGACCAAGCGAGGGGGTATCGGGAAAGAGGAGGACGGGACGGCCGGAGTCGAAAATCACTGCCTGCGACAGGGCTTCGAACGGTGCGGTCGATTGCAGCAATGTCAGGTCATAGTTGCGCGCCATTTCGCCGACAGCCTCGGTCACTTCGACACTGCTGATCGATACTGTCTCGCAACTCGGCTTGACGTTGGTTCCGACCGCATGCTGCTGAAGCACGCTCCGCAGCCGTTTGCCGGCTTCCGTACTTGCGCGTTCGGCTTCGAGTGCCATCGTGTCGACATTGACCAGCAGCGATGCCCAGGGATCGGTGATCGGCGGAATGGTGACCTCAACCGCGACCGCGTGCAGCAGGGCGTTGCAATTGCTGGCGAATTTGACGGCGTTGCCGATCGTCACGTCGGACGTCTGGTCGGGATAGGTCATCAGGGGAAGAAAGAATTGGCTTTGCATCTGTTCGCTCCTTCGGGTCCTTGTCGTGGCTATGCGCTGTGGGCGCATTTTTGCCTGCGCTGAAAGATCGGCATTGACTCCGATCAAAGCACTGGGATTCGGGCGACCTGGATTCTGAACCGAGCGGCCCTGCCAGCAGCGCCAAACCCAATCGAAGGAGAGTGTGCCCAACCGTCGTCAGGCCCCGCAGACAGGGCCGGTCGGCTTTGATTTTGCGCAAGCGTTTCGAACGCCATTGCTGTTGATCAAAGTCAAGGCGAGCGGATGGCTGCCAGCTAGTCTGCCTTCATCGGTCAACGGAAGGAAGACGGATATGACATTCAAGACCATTCTCGCTGTCATCGGTATCGATCACGACAATGCCGATGTCATTTCAGTTGCAAGTCTTGCAGATCGTTCAGGCGCACATCTCAGCGGGATTGTGGTTGCCAGTGTCCCGCCACCGCCATTCAGCGAGATGGGCGGCGATGCCTATGAAGCCTGGTCGCAGATGTGGGAAGACGAAAACAATCGCCTCGAGCGCAGGGTTGGCGAGCTTCGCCAGTTGCTCAAGGACAAGAGCCTGCCTGGCGAGTTGCAGCCGGTCTACTGCATTCAGGGCGATATTGCCCAGCAGATCGGCGAGCGGGCGCGCTATGCCGATGTCACGGTGGTCGGCGGCGACATGCTCAAGGATGAATTCCTGCTGAAGCGTGTGCTCGATGGGGCGATTTTCGACACGCCAACGCCGACGATCCTCGTGCCGAAGGGCAAGGAGATCGACTTTGCTCCGAAAAGGGTCGTGGTTGCCTGGAATGATGGCATCGCGGCTGGACGGGCGCTGCGGCAGTCCATGGATCTCCTCGCCGGCGCCGAGGATGTTCGCGTGGTGGTCGTCGACCCCCACGCGACAAGCGGCGCGACCGGTCAGGAGCCGGGCGCCGATATTGCCGCTTTCCTCACCCGGCATGGCGTCAAGACAACGGTCGACGTGCTGGCGAGTGGCGATCATGAGGTCGATGAGGTGTTGCGGCGGCATGCGGTCGACATCAATGCCGACCTGATCGTCATGGGGGCCTATGGTCATTCGCGGCTGCGGGAGCGGATTTTCGGCGGGACCACGCATTCAATGATCGACAACCCGACGATCCCGGTTTTCTTCGCGCACTGACCAAGAGTTGAAGGGCGCCGGATCAAAGTCCGGCGCCTGCTCTTGAAGCGCACCAGAACCACCGCGCCGCGGCGACCATGAAGCCGTCACCCGTCACCATTGGCCCTGCCGAATTTTTCGGATCAGGGTCATATTTTTAGGAGAGGAATTGAGACATGCGGCTCGACGCCATTTCCCGCTCGCTTCAGATGCTCGCCAGAGCGGATTCCCGAATTGCCGACATCACCTTCGAATGAGTGATCCGTTCCGACGAACCCTGCGGATAAGCCTCGATCTTTACGGCTATATCTGGTCGGAAAGCCGGTCCAAGCAGGCCTGGATCTCTGTGCTGACGATGATCCTGGCGCCGATGATGATGGTGCCGCTCGAATTGCAGCGCCGGATTGTCAATGAAGCGGTGCAGAAGGGTGATATCGCTCTTCTGGCCATCCTGGGCAGCATCTATTTCGCAGTCATATGCCTGCAAGGCGCCATCAAGTTCGCGCTCAACATGCTCAAGGGCATGGCGATCGAGGGGATTGCCCGCGATATTCGCTTCAGGATCGTCGAACGCGTGCGGGATACCGATGGATCGGATGGCAGAACCGGTCCGGACCTCAGCCCCGGCACGATCGTCTCCATGCTGGCGGCCGAGACCGAGGATGTCAGCGGTTTCGGCGGCGAGGCTTTCGGCCTGCCGCTGCTGACCGGCGGCACGATCGTCTATGTCGTGGGCTATCTGCTCTGGGCCCAGCCCCTGATTGCCGCCTTCGCGCTGGCGCTCTACCTACCGCAGGCGCTGATCGTGCCGTTGACGCAGTATACGATCAACCGCCTGGCGCGTCTCAGGATCATCAACGTCCGCCATCTCGGCCATATCGCCGCCGGCATCACCGATGCAGCCATCGCCATGCGCGTKACCGGGGCAAGCATCATCCATCGGATATTTTCTCTCAGGATCGCGATCTATGCGCGCAAATATGCGCTGGCTGCACTCGGCAATTTCCTCGATTCCATGGGAGTGATCGTGGTATTGACCGTTGGTGGTTACCTCGTGATCCACGGCGAGACGCAGGTCGGCACGCTGGTGGTGTTCATTTCGGGCCTCAACAAGATCGCCGATCCCTGGGACGAGTTGATCAACTTTTATCGTTCGGTGTCGAACACAGCCGTCGCCTACGACATGATACGCGCTCAAATCGAGGATCGCGGCTTTCCGACTGGATAATTTTGGCCCAAACTCAATTGTCTGCCGCGATGTGCGTCCTGTTGCCATCCGGCAGCCTGAGACCGTTGATTTCCATGAGAGCGCTCGACGAAGCCGGTTTGACCAGGGTCAATGCGTCCGGTCGTGTGGGAGGGGACAATCCTTGCCGGACGATGCACCCTCGGAGCGGTTTCAACCGCTTTTAGGCATGTCGGACGGATGATGTTACAAATGCGCTCACACGAAACATAGCGATAGGTGGCAAAATCATGATTATCCAGGAGATGCGTGCAGCGGAATGTCACAGCCTCGTTCAAAGCGAGCGGATCGCTCGCCTTGCCTGTTGCCACGACAACCAGCCCTATGTCGTGCCGATCCACTATGCATATTTGCTGAATCGCTTTTTCAGTTTTTCCATGCCGGGGCAGAAGATCAGCTATATGCGGGCCAATCCGAAAGTCTGCGTCGAGATCGAGCACCTGTCGGACTACCAGAATTGGCGATGCGTGGTCTGTGAGGGCGTCTTCCACGAGCTTTCGTCGGAGCGGGACCGGCAGACCGCGTGGGAAGCTCTCCAGACGGTCAAGGACTGGTGGGAGCCGGGTTCGCTCAAGCCGACCCCGCAGGAGTTGACCGGAAAATATCCGCACATCTTCTACGAGATTGTCATCAAACAAATGTCCGGCCGAATAGCGCTGCCGGGCTGATTTTGTGGAAGCAGGACCTTCGGATAACCAAAGTGTAGGCGCCGGTTGATTTTCGGAGATCTGCCTCTGCTCGCTCGTCGCCGCGCGAATGCGACGTGCGAAGTTGCGGCGTTGAGTAACGGCAAATGGTGATGGCCCTACGATACCCTTATGATACCCGTCCGACACCGGTCAGACACCGGTGTCGGACGGGTGTCGACATACAGAGACAGAGACACAGACTGAGACGGACAACGGAGACAGAAAACAAAACCAAACAAAAACAAAACTTGAAACCTCGCCGCTTCAATCATCGCTGTGCCTGGCCGAACCATTGCCTGGCTCTGGAGACGGAGCAGGCGGACAGGTTGGAGCAAAACATCTGGTGACCGACGGTTCTTCCGCAACCTCGGCCGGTCGGTCGAGACCAGGGCAGATCAAACCATATCGCAACGGTGCGGACGACAACAATGTCGGTGTCAAATCGTTCGTTGACGGCGACGTCCTGTTCCGACGGTGCGTGGTGTTTGCCAGGTGGGTGCGAGAGACAGAGGACTGTCAATGGATTTCGATTCAAAAGTGGTGTAGTGATCAAGGCTTGGGAGCGGGCAGCTGGATATACTATTCGAATGAGCGGCTTAGCTGCTCCAACTGGCCGTTGGCGCGTTCTGTTTGACGTTCTCGCGGGGCAAATGTTGCGCCATTCTGGCGATCGGTCGGTGGCGGCTGGCATAGGCTGGGTAGGGCGGCAGAAGACGACACAATCTCCCATAACGAGAAACCGAGGCGCAAGCCCCGGGGTGGTAAGGAGCTTGGCATGATTCGATTGGCGTTCGCGGCACTTGCTGTTCTGACGCTTACGGGCGGGGCCGCCGCGGAGGAGGTTGACGCGCCTACCTTGGTCGATCTCTTCGTCAAAACCTGCGCACTTCGGCCGGCATTGCCAAGCGAACTGGACCGCATCGCCTCGGAGGTGGGTTTCGCCAGCGAACATGGCCCGGTCTCTCCTGAATGGGAAAGCGGACCCAAGATCGACATTGTGTATTTTGCAAAACTGATGGTGCGGGGACAGAAAGTCGGCCTCTCCGCCTATTTCACCGGCCCTGTCGATCGTCCTACCGTTTCGTGTTCCGTGCACTCTCTCAGCGCTTCGACCGACGGTCTGGCCGATCTCATCGAGCAATCCCTGAAGACTCACGACCGGACCGATAAGGTGACCGCCAATGGTAATCGACTTGAGGTGGATTGGCGTATGGGGCCAGCGGGGACCGGTGACACGCTCGAGCTGCATACGTACCAGGATCCGCCGCGGCGTGCCATGATCTCGACGACCTATCTTGGCCACAAGCGCTGAATGGCCGTCAGGTCTCGCCACGCGAATTTCTGGACGGGCCGTTCTACCATGATGTGACGGCTCCAGGCCGGATTGGACTGCCCTCGAGCCGGCCGCAGCATCGGCAGCCGCTTGAGCTGAGCTCAATATAGATTAGCTTGGCCGTATAGTGAATGTGGAGGCGGAGTAATGACAATGACGGTCATCAAAATCACGGAAAACCTGACGGTGTCAGCCCAACCTGACCTTGCCGCCTTCGGCAGCCTTGCCGGAGAGGGCTTCGCCGGCATCATCAACGCAAGACCCGACGATGAAGAGCCCGCTCAGCCCGGAAATGCCGCAGAGGCTGAGGCCGCGCGCGCGGCTGGTCTCAACTATGCCTTCGTCCCGGTCACCGGCCCCACCATCACCGAGGCAGATATCCGCGCCTTCCAGGACGTGGCTGCGGCTGCGAACAAGCCGGTTCTGGCGCATTGCGACAGCGGCCTGCGCGCGCTCACACTCCACATCCTCGGCGAAGTTCTGGACGGCCGGATGGAGCGCCGCGATGTGGAGGGCTTCGGCAGACGCTTCGGCTTCGACCTGGCCGGTGCTGTACGCTGGCTGGAGCGTGAGGATGGCCGCGTGCCGGAGGTCAAAGGCTTTTATGATCCCCGAACCGGCAGCGTCCAATATGTCGTCAGTGCCCCCCAGGCAAAGGTCTGCGCCATCATCGATCCCGTGCTCGATTTCGACGAGAAATCCGGCGCGACGGCGACCGGCAATGCCGACGCTATTCTCGACTATGTGTGGAGCCAAGGGCTGAGCGTCGAATGGATATTCGACACGCATCCGCATGCCGACCACTTCTCGGCTGCGCACTATCTCAAGCAGAAGACCGGCGCCCGCACGGCGATCGGTGCTCATGTCGTCGACGTGCAGCGACTGTGGAAGGACATCTACAACATGCCGGACTTCGCGGCTGATGGATCGCAATGGGATCGCCTGTTCGAAGACGGCGACGGATTCAGGATCGGCGGCCTCGAAGGTCGCGTGATGTTCTCGCCAGGCCACACGCTCGCCTCCGTCACCTATGGCATAGGCGACGCCGCCTTCATCCACGATACGCTGTTCATGCCGGATTCGGGGACGGCCCGCACGGACTTTCCCGGGGGGAGCGCGAGAGAATTGTGGTCTTCGATCCAGCGCATTCTGTCATTGCCCGACGAGACGCGACTGTTCACCGGCCATGATTACCGCCCGGGTGGACGACACGCGAAATGGGAAAGCACGGTTGGCGAGCAGAAGCGCGCCAACCCGCATATCGCCGGAATAGACGAAGAGAGGTTCGTGGCGCTGCGCGAAGCACGTGACAAGACGTTGCCGATGCCGAAGCTGATCCTTCACGCGTTGCAGGTAAACCTTCGTGGCGGCCGCTTGCCGGAGCCGGAGAGCAATGGCCGACGATACCTCAAATTCCCGCTCGATGCGCTGGATAGCGCCCCATGGTGACGAAGACGCCATCGATGCGCAGAGCCGTTCCGCCCGAGGAGATGGCGAATCGGGCGGGTGAGTCGCCTCGCTGTTGAAAAACGCTGGCGCACCCCGTCATGGTGCCTGCCCACAGACGCTTCATGCCGAGGCCATCAACGCCGGGAAACCGCGCCTTGACATTGCGGTCATGCAGAGCGCCCGCAGGAGCGTTCCTTCGCCGGCAACCTGGTTCGCCTGGTCGATGTGGCGCGAGCGAAAAGATACGATCTCATCATACTCCTCGGGGCGCAACGAACCGTGGTGCCCATCGGCAGAACCGGTTTTGCCGCCCACTTTCTGTCGCTGGGCAGGCGGCTGGGATCGAACTCTCGCGTCCTCGAGGTGCAGGTAAATATCTGCAGCAGGCGCGCCATGAAGAACCCGAAGTTCTTCAATTGGCCGTTGTTTAGCGCTCTTCCAACGCCATGCCCTGGACTTGGAAAAATCCTTCTACTCGCTAACGTTGCTGGCGGTGACGCTGTTGTACCGTAGTTACATTTTTAGATATTTCTATATTTATGTGAATATGTTTGAGTATGTTTCGCATATATTGTTGTTTTATGCTATATTACTCGAAGTATGAGGGAAGAAAATAAAATAACGTCATACAAAATAACGAAATTCATTGACATATGTCAATTATTATACGCGATGATTGGTTGTGTGGCTTGGTGAAACGTGCATATAAGCATAAAAATACTTTATTATAAATTAGTAATTTAAGTATATTCCAGCGGCGTTAACCATTTATTATCCGAACTATAGCAAGTTAAGAACGCAACCAAACGCCGAATTCCACTCGAATAGCGGGCAAAAAAGCATGGCGTATCAGATCGCCGAAAAGGTCAACATTCGCAATATCCGCGACATCTATGTCGAACTGCTGGCCCAGTTCGCGAAACTGGACACGGTCGAGATCGACGCTGACGGCGTCGGTGAGTGCGATCTGTCTCTCATTCAATTGATCGAAGCGGCTCGCATCCAAGGCCGCGCCGCCGGCAAGGAGATCAGGCTGGTGAAGCCAGTCAATGAAGCTGTCACCGATACGCTCCGGCGTGCGGGCTTCCTTGACGGTCTTTCTGCGGAAGACGGGCAATTTTGGTTTCATAAGGAGGTTATTTGATGTCTGCCAAGATCCTGACCGTCGATGATTCGGCAAGCGTCCGCCTGACGACGAATATTGCGCTGTCGAGCGCGGGCTATTCCGTCAGCGAAGCGGAAAATGGTGCCGAGGGCATCGCCAAGGCGACGTCCGAACAATTCGACCTGGTCGTCACCGATCTCAACATGCCTGTCATGGACGGCCTGACGATGATCCGCGAATTGCGCAAGATCCCGAGCCAGACGGGTATTCCGATCATCTTTCTCACCACCGAATCCGACGGATCCATCAAGCAGCAGGCCAAGGAAGCCGGCGCCACCGGCTGGCTGACCAAGCCCTTCGACCCGGAAAATCTGGTGAAGATCGTCAAGAAGGTGCTCGGCAAATGAATTATCCGGATCCGATTGCAGTCTTCAGGACCGAGGCGGCTGAATTGCTCGAAGCGATCGAAGCCGGCTTGCTCGACCTGCTCGAGAACCTTTCGGATAAGGAGCAGATCGATTCGGTGTTCCGGAGCCTGCATACGCTCAAGGGCTCGGGCGCAATGTTCGGCTTTTCAGCGCTCGCCGCTTTCACCCATCATTGCGAGACCGCTTTCGATCTCGTCCGCAAGGGTGAAGTTCCCGCAACCAATTATCTGATTTCGACTGTCCTCGATACCCAGGGCCATATGCGCACTCTGGTCGAAATCCCGGGCGGCAACCACGACGCGGAAAGCACGGCACTGCTTGAGCGCTTGCATCAGGCTGTCGAAGCCGCCCGCGCCGGCGGCGACGTACCTGCCGCCGTCGCCAGCGCCAGATTACGGCATTGGAAGGTGATGTTTTCACTGCCGGCCGACGCCATGGCAAATGGCACTAATCCTCTGGCGCTGCTCGATGAACTTCGCGACCTCGGTGAATGCAGCTTCGTTGTCGATCGTTCCACTGTCCCCGCCCTCAGCGCTTTCAATCCCTCGACCCTCTATGTATCCTGGACGGTCGACCTGAAAACCGAAGCACCGCGTTCGGCGATCGAAGATGTGTTCATCTTCGTCATGGACGAGATGGTGCTCGATATTTCTCTGGTCGGTGATGATGAAGCCATTGCGCCTGTGGTGGTTGAGAAACCAGTATTGGAATTCAAGCACGTCGAAGCTGATCACATAGAAATGCCGCCTTCGACGGCGGTGAATGCGTCGGCTTCCGCAGCGGCAAATCCTCCGGCTGCGTCTGGCGACACGAAGGTCAGTAAGGTCAGCGAAAGTGTTCGTGTTCCCGCCGAACGCCTCGATGAGCTGATGGACCGGGTCGGCGAACTCGTCATCGCCCAGTCGCGGCTCTCGCAGCTTGCCAGAGCCGGCAGCGACATTGCCTTGCGCGCGGTCTCCGAAGACATCGAACGGCTTTCGGGCGAGTTGCGCGACACGATGATGGTGCTGCGCATGGTGCCGGTCACCCAGCTCTTCGGCCGCTTCCGCCGCCTCATCCACGATCTGGCCCACGAAACCAGGAAGCAGATCGAACTGGTCACCGAGGGCGAGTCCACCGAAGTCGACAAGACCGTCGTCGAACGCCTTGCCGATCCGCTCGTTCATCTGGTGCGCAATTCCTGCGACCATGGTCTGGAGCAGCCGGAGGAACGCCTCGCCGCGGGCAAGCCGGCGATGGGACGGGTCGTGCTGACGGCGCATCAGACCGGAGGCCAGGTCAAGATCACCATCAGCGACGACGGCCGCGGCATCAATCGCGAGCGTGTCCGCGCCAAGGCGGAAAGCTCCGGCATCATCGCACCCAATGCGGTGCTCTCCGATCAGGAACTGCTGCAGCTGATCTTCCAGCCGGGCTTCTCGACGGCGCAGAGCGTCACCAACCTTTCCGGCCGAGGCGTCGGCATGGATGTGGTCAAGCGCACCATCGATACACTGCGCGGCTCGATCAACGTCACCTCCACCCCCGGCAAGGGCTCGGATATCGTGCTCAATATCCCGCTGACGCTCGCCATCATCGACGGCCTGCTCGTCCGCGTCGGTTCGAGCCGCTATGTCATCCCGCTCTCGGCGGTCGAGGAATGCCTGGAACTGTCGCTCGAAGAGGACATGCGCTCGCGCGGCCGCAGCTTCATCTCGCTGCGCGACAGCCTGGTGCCGTTCATCCGCCTGCGCGACCTCTTCCGCACCGGCACCAAGCCGGACCCATACCAGAAGGTCGTGGTCATCTCCACGGGCTCGGAGCGCGTCGGCCTGGTCGTCGACCAGATCATCGGCGAC
>NZ_JBFUFF010000087.1:0-29203 GCF_056403555.1 Rhizobium sp. P2_G2 | reverse complement strand
GGGATAGGGGACGACTTGGATTTTTGCTGGCGAGCTGCCTGATGGCGCTCCTGGCAGGCTGTGAAACCTCACCGCCGCCGTGGCCGGATTATTCGAAGATGACAACCTGTCAGAGAGTGATCTCGCTGCTGATGAATCCCTGGGCGACACTCGGACAGCAGGCTCTGGCTCCGGAGATTGGCCGCAACAATGCCTGCTTCGGCACACGCCAGCGGAAGAAATATAGAGTCACCGTCCGAGAGGTTGATTGATACAAATCTCCTATCCAAGCAATTCGGCGGCGAAGCCGCCGCATTGGAATTCGAGATTTCCCCATTCCGCATCGATCACGCGATAGCGCACGTCAGCAAGCATCGGCGATCGATGTTTGCGCACCGCCAATTCGAACCCCGACAACGAAAGGAGTTCGTCTGTCTTTAGATCAAAGCATTGGAAAAAATAGATTTTCAGTTTTCCTGGTTTTGGTTTCCTGAAGTCACCGGGATGCGTTCGCAACACCAGCTCAATGTCAACGAAACCGGGTTTGCCGCCGCTGAATGTTCTGTCGATGTGGAACGATTCCATGACCCTGTAAAACGACAGGCCAAATGATTCGAGTTCCTCAAGATTGTCGGCAACTATCGTCATGTTTTGCGGATTCATCGACTGGGATAATCGGGTTGCCTGAAGCTACCCCGCTGACCGCGTCCGGACAAGCTCGCCCGCGAGCATCAGCTTTTGCTTGATATCTCCGAAAGGCGACGTTCTGGTCGTGCGCTCCGGGGCAATGCCCCCCTTCGTGACCTGGCATAACGATGGCGACAGCGCCACGGTATCTGCACCGTAAACATGGCGATCGAGACTGCGCGCTTGGGTTCGCCTGTCGTCACGCCTGTGCTGATGTCATCAGGCGTCGCAACCGACACTCGTCGCGGACAACAAACGCTCAAGGAAATGCAAAGCCTTCAGCTTTCTCTCGTCGAAAACACGACCGGTCCGGCGACCGCATCCGTGACACCCAGCCCGCCACCGAGGTCCTCCAGCATGTCCCGGAAGGTATCAAGCGTGGCAATCATGCTCGACCGGCTTCCGGCCATGGCCTCGACGCTCTCCCATTCGCCGATGATACAATATCGTCCTTCACCGGTCCGGATGATATTGGCGTGGCGCAGACCCAGCCAGCTGTCGGCAATATTCTGGTGGGCGGCTAGGAAGGCGCTCTCCATCCCGGTCTTGACTTTAAAACCCACGACGTTGAATGCGGTCATTGCTGTCTCCCGCAAGTGAATGAGTAGCGATAGTGCCGGCTTGATCAAGGTGGCATCTGGCGACCAAAATCGCAAGTAAGCTTGCTCATCGGTGCCGCCTTTGAAAGTAGCACGCTTCACAGGGAAAAACCATTTTTATTGGCGTCTCCCGCGAAAGCTTGAATTTGCTTGGCAATGGCGTATGTCTTGCCATTTGTGCCTGGACAAATCCCCCCAGTCTATTGAAGAACATCCCAGGCTCTCGCGCCTGGGTCGAGGCGAACGCCTTTCCAGTGCTCCACGCTGCCGCAAACGCGCCGAATCTAGGTTGTTGCTATCTGCGCCAAAATGCCTTCGACAAAGCCGGCGTCCATGACATTATCGCCCTGATATTGTTCAGCTTCATTGCCATCTGGTTCAAGCGTCCCGTCACTCGAACAGGCTGCCAATTGACGCATGGTTTCCTGTAGAAACTTTGGCGAGGGCCAGTCGTTGGGATGAAAATTGTCGACCTGCCCGACGATCGGCCACCGTCTTTCGGACAGGTATAGGTCTCCGAATATCCAAATTCCCGCCGCATCTCGCGGTTCGGGCCTGAATATTCCATCGCCTCGCGGAACCGTCGAATAGACGTCGCTGTAGAAATATCCCATCAACACCTTTCCGTCTCTGGGCATTCCCGTCACCACGCCAAGGCAGAAGCCCTTTCCATTGTCGAGCGGAACGGCGAAGATATCTCCCACCTGGTATGGCAGCTTGTTCATCATCACGCGGCCTCCTTCTCAAGGCAAACATCTTCCTCGTAATAACGTTCGCACCCGCCAATAAATTTCCCCTTTTTTTCTTCTTTGCAGAGACCTAGCGCCTTCGGCGTGAGGCCTCGCGTGCGTCATGTTGTTTTGCAAATGGCTGATCGGCTGGATTTGGCGGTCGGCATCTCCATCATAGTGAAACCGCCGATTTTGGCGGAATGCCGGAAATATGATGAGGGACTTGTTCTTCGCGCCTGGTGCAGTTTGATTTGCGCCAGGCATGTCGCCACGCAGGTCGCGACAATAATACTGGCATGCTGCATGGATTGGTTTACGCAGAACCTATCCGCGCTAAGCATTTCGGAGTGCATTGGTGTTACCAACCTTATCCGAATTCGCGAATTTATCGGAAAAGACGAATTTGATAGGCTGCGATCTGATCATGGCGGCGCCGAAATTCGTTCGAAGGCGCTTTGAAATCACGGTGAATGCCCGGTTTCTGCGTGGTTGAGCGGGCAGAATGCGCAGGGGGTCGCAGATGTCAAAGTATCCACATCCGGCTGATATCTATGCTGGAAACAAACTTCACTTCCAAAGGCAGGTGCGCAGGCTCAGCCAGGGCGCCCTGGCCGATGCTTTGGGCGTGACATTCCAGCAAGTCCAAAAATATGAAAAAGGCATGAACCGCATGAGCGCCAGCCGCTTGCAGACCATTGCAAGAATCCTGGACGTGCCGGTCAGCTTCTTTTTCGATGATGACGAAGCGCCTGTCGGCGGCGATGCGGCGTCTCGCTATCGCGCGGACAACGACCAAACCGCCGGCTTTCTGTCATCGAGAGAGGTTGTGCAGCTCAGCCGTGACTTCGCGGCAATCAAGAATCGCGGTTATCGGCGCGCTGTGCTTGCTTTCGTGATCGCGCTGTCCGAAGCGCACGAATAACCAGCGTCCGGCGCTGTTGGACGATTGCCGCCGCTCAATTCCGGGCGCGTGCGCATGTCATGCCCACGCAACGCCCCGCCTGTGATATCAGCGGCGCGGCCGTTGCCATGAAGGCCCCCGCAGTCCCGCGCCCGTGCGGCGTGGGCAAGGTCACGATGGCGCGTCCATCGTCAACGCGGCGGCCGACCATCCGTCTTGAAGATGGCGGTGAATTTTGCGCGCCCCTCGATTGTGCGACACTACAGAGACAGAGACCCAGACTGAAACGGAAATGGAGATTGAAACGAAACCAAACAAAAACAAAACTTGAAACCCCGCTTCTTCAATCAACGCCGTGTCTGGCCGAACCGTTGTCTGGCTCCGGAAAGAGAGCAAGCGGAGAGGTCGAGGCAAGGCATCACACCGAGCCAATCGGCGTGACCAGGACGCAGAGGCTCCTATCGCTGCTGGAAAAACAGGGACAGGTCAGGCTTTGAATGCCACCCTGGCGGCTTGCGCCTCACCGCAACTTCTGCCAACTCTACAATCCAGGGGATCATTGGGAGCAAGCATGCGTCAGGGAGGAATTGCCGCCGTTGCGGCATTGTCGTGTATTTTGGCGTCATCCCCTTCGCAGAGCTTTGCCGAGTTTTTCACAGGCAACGACATCCACACCGACTGCAGCACCAACCGCAATCTGGTGAGCGGCTACGTCGCCGGCTGGCTTGGAAAAAACGAGTCTATCGATGGTATGTTCACCCKTGYGCAGCAGAACCCGRCGGGCGCCGATCTCGCCACCATWTCCRGGCTGGAGGMAGCCTCGCTGCACGCCTGCGTTCCCMAAGAGGCCACGGTGGAGCAATTGGTCGACATTTTTTGCAAATCGCTTGCTCAGACGCCGGAGACGCGGCATCTCTCGGCCGGRACYTTGTTGACYCTGACGATGTATGCAACTTTCCCTTGCCATCAACCTTGAAATCCCGACGCCGGAGGGGGCGATAGGGGATGACTTAGATTTTTGCTGGCGAGCTGCCTGATGGCGCTCCTGGCAGGCTGTGAAACTTCACCGCTGCCGGAGCCGGATTATTCGAAGATGACAACCTGTCAGACAGTGATCTCGCTGCTGATGAATCCCTGGGCGACACGTGGACAGCAGGCACTGGCTCTGGAGATTGGCCGCAACAATGCCTGCTTCGGCACATCCCAGCGGAAGCGATATAAAGTGACCGTCCAAGAGGTTGATTAGTACCGCGGAAAACAAACAAGCTTGAAAGCCTAACTCTTTCACCGCCGCTCTGCCTTGACGGACAGTTGGCTGGCTCTGGAGAAGCAGCGAGAGGTTGAAGCAAAGCCTCTTGCGTCCGCTCGTCTTGATCGAGGCGAGGCAATTGATATATGACTACCGATGGTCATATGGAGGCATGGCATGAAAGAAATCCAGCTCAAAGACGCGAAGGCAACGCTTTCCGCTGTGGTCGATCGGGCGGTGGCTGGCGAACCGAGCGTGATCACCCGTCACGGCCGCAAGGAAGCCGTCCTCGTGTCTTTCGAGGAATGGCAGCGTATCTCCAAGGTTCCGAGCTTTGCCGATCTGTTGCAGGCCTTTCCCGGCGGGCCGGAGGACATTCCCGAGCGAGCGCGCAAACCCGCCCGTGCACTCGGCGAAGATGGCCTCTGATCGTGTATCTTCTGGATACCAATATCGTCTCGGCCGATGCACCGGCCAAGCGCCAAGTGGGCGTCGAAGTGCTCGCGGCCTGGATGCACGCGCATAGCGATCGGTTCTATCTTTCCGCCATCTCCATCGCCGAGATCGAGGCGGGCATTGCCCGCGCCATCCGGATCGAAGCGACGACGAAGGCGGAGAACCTGCGCCGCTGGCTCATGGCAGTGGAACACTTTTATGCCGGGCGAATCCTGTCCTTCGGTATCGAGGAGGCGCGTCACGCAGGCCTGATCCTCGACCGGGCTCGCGCCCATGATCCCGGCTTCGAGGATATTGCCATCGCCGCCACCGCCGCGGCGCATGGCCTCACTGTTCTGACAGCCAATGAACGTCATTTCGCGCCGCTGGGCGTGCCGTTTGCCAACCCGTTGAAGCAATTGCCGACCATTCAGTAGATAGCCAGTGGCCCCCTGGATCGGATGGGAGAGGTCCGGCAGTCGCTGGCCACCCAACCTTCCTCCGCATTGGAATCGCAACGCCGAGCCGGGCAGTAACGTTGTACACGGTGCGCAACGTTCGACACGGACAGGGAGGCCATCCTATGCCGAAGCAAATCCTCTTCATCCAAGGTGCCGGTGAAGCCGTGCACGATCAGTGGGACAACAAGCTGGTCGAGAGCCTCGAGCGCGAACTCGGCTCGGACTACGCCGTCGTCTATCCGCGCATGCCCGAGGAAGCCGACCCCCGCTATCCGATCTGGAAAGCCGCGCTGCTGAAGCTGCTCGATGGTCTCGATAACGGCGCCGTTCTCGTCGGCCATTCCATCGGCGCGACCATCCTGCTCACCGTGCTGGCCGACGAGCGGCCGAAATTCAGGCCCGGCGCGCTCATTCTCATTGCGCCGCCGTTCATCGGCGATGGCGGATGGCCGAGTGAGGATATCGTGGCCCGGGCCGATTTTTCTGCCATGTTGCCGGCCGGGATGCCCATCCTTTTCTATCATGGCAGCGAAGACGACATCGTTCCGCCCACGCATGCCGGGCTGTATGCAAAAACAATTCCCGCCGCGGTTTTCCGTTTCCTGCCGCATCGCAATCACCAGCTCGACAACGATCTGAGCGAGATCGCTCGCGATATCCGTCGATTGCCGCTGCAGGGCCGTTCCGCTTGATCGTTGACGATGCCGAACCTCGCCAGGCGGTCGGTGGCGTGTCTCGTCATCGACAGCCATCGCTTATCGACCACACGGCCGGCCGATCAATGCCGGTGGGACGTCACACGGGTTCGCATCCATCCCCTGCTTGCACGCTATCGCCCTCTATATTACACATTAGCTGTTGGGCAGGGCCGTGGCGGGGCCATGCCGGAAAGCATCCAGGAGGGTTGCCGACGTGCATAAGTTCAAGATTCTGAAGGGCGCAAACGATCAGTTCCGCGTCCAGTTCGTCTACAATGCCGAGGTCATGGTCTGGTCGGAAAACTATGCGTCCAAGGCCAGCGCCAAGAACTGCATCGAATCGATCAAGAAGAATGCGCCGGGTGCCGCCACCGTCGATCTGACGAAGGAAGAGACCGGCTCGGGCTATCGTTTCGAGCTCGTCGAATCCAAGAATGGCGAGACCTTCGTCCGCTTCAAGGCGGCCAATGGCGAGACCATGGTGCGGTCCGAGACCTATGCCTCCAAGGCCAGCGCCAAGAATTGCATCGATTCGGTGAAGAAGAACGGCCCCGATGCGCCGGTCGAGGACGAGACCGCCGGTGCCTGATGCGCGGCACCTCCTCGCGATATAGCCAAGGCCAGCCGATCACGCGTCGCGGCCGGCTGATGCTGTCAGGCTGTCTTTTGCTGGTCGCGATCGTTCTCGGCTTCGCGGCCAGCGTTGCGCTCTATCAGGTCAATCGCAACCTGTTCCGCTCATCGGCGGTAATCGGCACCATCCTGTGCGGCTCGGGCCAGCGGGTCGACGACGTGCCGAGCCCGCCGCACAGCCGGCGGATGATCTGCCGCAATGCCGAGGGCGTCGAAGTCAGCGCCCGCAACAATCTCATCGCCGTCAAGATGGCGCTGCCCTTCATCGTGCTGATCGCCGTGCCCGGGCTCTGGTTTGCCTGGACGGCTAACCTGCGCATGTCGCGGGGGCGTTGAGGCGAGACGGGGGTGCCCTCGCGCCTGTGACTGGCCCTTCGAGGCCCCATTCCGCTTCGCGTCATGGGGCGCCTCAGGGCGAGGGCGAGTTTGGGGCGCGCTGGGTGCCACAAGCACAAGCACGGAAGACTATTCCCATACCGGCGCGCAGCTGCGTATCGCCGCCTATGGCCCGGGTGCAGCGAATTTCACCGGCCTGACCGACCAGACCGACATGTTCTTCACCATCCGCGATGCGCTTGGCCTGCAGAAGACGAACTGACGGACCGGTCGGACATCGAACCGGTACGACATATCGCCGGCCCCCTTTCGGGGTCGGCCACGTCCATCAATTCTCTTTCAGCCGATAGGGCAGCACCGCCCGGTTCTCGTGGTCGATGACCAGCCGGCCCTTGAGCGGCGGCATGGCGCGGCTGGCGCATTTGGTCCGTTCGCAGATGCGGCAGGAAATGCCGATCGGGTCATAGGCGGCGCGGTTGCCGAGGTCCATGTCGTCGGCATAGACGAAGCCGTCGGCATAGGAAATCTCGCAGCCGAGCGCCAGGGCATAATGCTGCTGCCCCTGGCGGAAACCACGACCGCCCTTGGACACCTGGATCGACAGGCAGAGATAGCGTACGCCGTCCGGCGTCTCGGCAAGCTGGCGGTTGATCCGGCCCGGAGTCTCGAAGGCCTGGTGTGCATTCCACAGCGGACAGGCGGCGCCGAAGCGGGCGAATTGAAGCTTGGCGGCACTGTGGCGCTTGGTGATATTGCCGGCGCGATCGATGCGGGCGAAGAAGATCGGGATGCCCTTCAAACCCGGGCGCTGGAGCGCGGACAGCCTGTGGCAGACCTGTTCCAGACTGGCGCCGAAGCGGGCGGAGAGCAGGTCGAGATCGTGGCGGAGATCGCGCGCCGCGGCCATGAATTTCCGATAGGGCAGGATCAATGCGCCGGCGAAATAATTGTGCAGGCCGATGCGACAGATTTCATAGGCCTCGTTGGTGCGGAAGCCGGCATTGCGGGCGATGGTATCGATCATCTCGCCGGAATCGAGCTGGGCAATCTGCAGCGCGATCTGAAAATCGCGGGTCGCGGCGGGCAGATAGGCATTGAGCGTGAGGATGCGCGCCTGATGGTCGAAGGAGCGGATCATATCCTCATTGTCGAGCGCGCGGCGGATGCGGACACCATGGGCGCGCTCCAGATGCCTTGTGAGGATGGCGTTGGGATCGCCCTCGCCCAGGCCGATTTCTTCAGCCAGCCTTTCGGCGGCGACATCGAGATCGTGAATGTAATTATCGACGAAATGAAAGAAGTCGCGCACTTCCTCATAGGGCGTGTTCTCAGTCAGCCCCGGGGCGCGCCCGAGCGTGTCGTCGATGCTGGCGAGCTGTTCGGAATTGTGCCTGTAGGCCTGATGGGCGGCGATCAGCGCATGCGCCAGTCCCGGCGCGTTCTGGGCCACCAGTTTCAGCTCCTGCACGCTCGGCGAATAGGCATTGAACAAGGGATCGCTGAGCGCTTCCGACAGCGCCGAAATCAGCCGATCGTCCTCGCCGGCAGAGAGATCGGAGAGGTCGATGCGGAATTTTTCCGCCAGAGCCAGGAGCACGGCGGCAGAGACCGGCCGCTGGTTGTTCTCGATCTGATTGAGGTAGCTGATGGAAATGCCGATCCGCTCGGCGAATTGCGCCTGCGTTGCGCGGGTGGATTGCCGGAGGTCGCGGACCTTGCGGCCGATATAGAGTTTGCCGATCGCCATGTTTGCAACTTCGCAAAATTCAAACTAGACTTTTGTAAACTGCGCATTTTCACCTGATCAATGGTTTTCTTCCAATCCGTTCGGATTTATGCAGAATTCTCGATCATCGAAGGTCAATCCCATGCGTGAAATCCTCGAACAGCTCGAAGCCCGCCGCGCCGCCGCCCGTCTCGGCGGAGGTGCAACGCGCATCGAGACACAGCATTCCAAGGGCAAGCTGACGGCGCGCGAGCGGCTGGACGTGTTGCTCGACGAAGGCTCGTTTGAAGAATACGACATGTATGTCACCCACCGCGCCACCGAATTCGGCATGGCCGACAACAAGGTGCCGGGCGATGGCGTGGTCACCGGTTGGGGCACGATCAACGGCCGCTTGGTCTATGTCTTCAGCCAGGACTTCACCGTGCTCGGCGGCTCCTTGTCGGAAACGCATGCGCAAAAGATCTGCAAGGTGATGGATCTGGCCGCCCGCAACGGCGCGCCGCTGATCGGGCTCAACGATTCCGGCGGCGCCCGCATCCAGGAGGGCGTGGATTCTCTTGCTGGTTATGCCGAAGTGTTTCGCCGTAACGCTGAAGTGTCCGGCGTCATCCCGCAGATTTCGGTGATCATGGGCCCCTGCGCCGGTGGCGCGGTCTATTCGCCTGCCATGACCGACTTCATCTTCATGGTTCGCGACAGTTCCTATATGTTCGTCACTGGCCCGGATGTGGTCAAGACCGTCACCAATGAGATCGTCACCGCCGAAGACCTGGGCGGCGCCAAGACGCATACGACCAAATCCTCCGTCGCCGACGGCGCCTTCGACAATGATATCGAGACGCTGTTGAAAATCCGCGACCTCTTCGATTTCCTGCCGCTCAATAATCGCCAGCCGGCGCCCGTCCGGCCGTTCTTCGATGATCCCGACCGGCTGGAAATGCGGCTCGACACGCTGATCCCCGACAGTGCCGCCAAACCCTACGACATGCGCGAGCTGATTCTCGCCGTCGCCGACGAGGGTGATTTTTATGAGATCGGCGAGGCCTTCGCCCGCAATATCCTCACCGGCTTCATCCGGCTGGAGGGCCAGACCATCGGCGTGATCGCCAACCAGCCGATGGTTCTGGCCGGCTGCCTCGATATCGATGCCTCGCGCAAGGCGGCGAAATTCGTCCGCTTCTGCGATGCTTTCAACATTCCATTGCTGACGCTGGTGGATGTGCCGGGCTTCCTGCCGGGGACGGCGCAGGAATATAACGGCATCATCAAGCACGGCGCCAAGCTGCTGTTTGCCTATTCGCAAGCGACAGTGCCGATGGTGACGCTGATCACCCGCAAAGCCTATGGCGGGGCCTATGACGTCATGGCGTCGAAACATATCGGCGCCGACGTCAACTATGCCTGGCCGACGGCGGAAATCGCCGTCATGGGCGCAAAAGGGGCAACGGAAATCCTCTATCGCTCCGAGCTCAGGGATGCGGAAAAGATTGCTGCCCGGACGAAGGAATACGAGGACCGGTTTGCCAATCCGTTTGTCGCCGCTGAGCGCGGCTTCATCGACGAGGTGATCCTGCCGCACTCGTCCAGGCGGCGGATTGCGCGGGCGTTTGCGATGCTCAGGACAAAGCGGCAGGAGAGCCATTGGCGCAAGCATGATACGATGCCGTTGTGAGGGCCGTGTCACGGGGAGGATGTTGAATTGAAGAATTTCGTATCGGCTTTGGCTCTATTCACCTGCTTTGCGATCGGGCTCAATACTGCCGCCGCCGCAAGCGGATTTCTAGCCAAGGACCGAAAATTTCATTTGTCCCATGGCGTCGTCGCCAGCCTGCAAAGCGTGGAAGTGCAGCGGATCTCCTCCGACAACACGATCGATATCGCGATTGTGCTCGACCGGGCCGGCCCGCCGAAACATTCGTCCCAAGACTTGATCGCTGAACTGGGCGAGTTCTGCCTTCGCTATCAGTCCAAGATCGTTTCCGCGGCCGTCAAACCGGCGGAGCGTTCAAAGATAAATCTCTTCGCCCCCTTTTATCAGGCATCAACGGACAAGGGGTCGGTGACACAACAGGCCGGATTTGGATTCACGATCCGGTCCGGCCGATGCTCCCTGCAACCGCCATTCCCGCAGACAATGGTCAAGCAGACACTGCAGAACGCCAAACTTCCGGTCGGTCAATGATCAAGACAATCCTCACCGTGCCGCGCCAAAAGATCATCTGTCGTGACCTGCGCTCGACAGGTTTCGCGGCTTCGACGGGAAACATGGTTTATCAGCATGCTTGACCGCCTCTACACCAACTGGGTCTATGGCGGTTTCCTTGCGGGCCTCCTGATCCTCGCGCTCTCCCCTCTGCTGCTGCGCGGCTGGTCCTGGCCGATGATCGCCGTCTTCCTGCAATTGCCCGTCTATATGCTGCATCAATACGAGGAGCATGACGACGGCAGGTTCGGCAGGTTCGTCAATCAGCGGATCGGCGGCGGCCGGATGGTGCTGCCGCAGCCGGTGATCTTCCTCATCAATGTTCCCGGCGTCTGGGGCGTCAACGCCGTTTCGATCTGGCTGGCGGCCAAATACAATGTCGGGTTCGGGCTGATCGGCGTCTACCTGACCCTGGTCAATGGCATCGTCCACATCGTGCCGAGCGCCAGGATGCGCATCTACAATCCCGGCCTGGTCACCGGCGTGCTTTTCTTCCTGCCGCTCGGCATCTGGTCGCTGGCAGAAATCTCCGCCGTGCCCTGCGTCGGCTGGGCCTATCATCTGCTGGGCCTCGGCCTGGCCATTCTCATCCATGCTGCCATCATGGCCTATGTGTTCAGCAATCGCGCGCGTGTCGCTCGGGAAATGCCTGCTCGATGATCAAGAAAATCCTCATTGCCAATCGCGGTGAAATCGCAGCCCGCGTTATCCGCACCGCCAGGAAACTCGGCATTGCCACCGTCGCCGTCTATTCCGACGCCGACCGCGATGCCATGCATGTTAAAATGGCGGACGAGGCGGTGCATATCGGGCCAGCGCCGTCGGCCCAGTCCTATCTGGTGATTGACAGGATCGTCGAGGCGATCCGGCAGACCGGTGCCGATGCTGTGCATCCCGGCTACGGGTTCCTGTCGGAGAACCGCGCCTTTGCTGAGCGGCTGGAGAAGGAAGTCGTGACCTTTATCGGCCCGCCGGTCGGCGCGATCGAGGCGATGGGCGACAAGATCACTTCGAAGAAGATCGCCGCCGAAGCCGGCGTTTCGACCGTGCCCGGCTATATGGGCCTGATCGCCGATGCCGATCAAGCGGTGAAGATTTCCAACCAGATCGGCTACCCCGTGATGATCAAGGCCTCGGCCGGTGGCGGCGGCAAGGGCATGCGGATTGCCTGGAACGAGGCCGAAGCGCGCGAAGGTTTTCAGTCGTCGAAGAACGAAGCAAAGAGCGCCTTCGGCGACGACCGCATTTTCATCGAAAAATTCGTCGACCAGCCGCGCCATATCGAGATCCAGGTACTTGGCGACAAGCATGGCAACACGCTCTATCTCGGCGAGCGTGAATGCTCGATCCAGCGCCGTAACCAGAAGGTCATCGAGGAGGCGCCCTCTTCCTTTCTCGATGCGGCGACGCGCAGGGCGATGGGCGAACAGGCGGTGCTGCTGGCCAAGGCGGTCGGTTACCATTCGGCCGGAACGGTGGAATTCATCGTCGACGGCAACAGGAATTTCTATTTCCTCGAAATGAACACGCGGCTGCAGGTCGAGCATCCGGTGACCGAACTGATCACCGGCATCGACTTGGTCGAGGAGATGATCCGCGTCGCCCAGGGCGAACGGCTTCGCCTGACACAGGCCGACGTCAAGCTCAATGGCTGGGCGATGGAAAGCCGGCTCTATGCCGAAGACCCCTATCGCAGCTTCCTGCCTTCGATCGGCCGGCTGACACGCTACCGGCCGCCGGCGGAAGGGCAGCGGCCGGATGGCAGCATCGTGCGCAACGATACCGGTGTCTATGAAGGCGGCGAGATCTCGATGTATTACGATCCGATGATCGCCAAACTCTGCGCCTGGGCGCCGACGCGGGCGGAATCGATCGCGGCCATGGCCGACGCACTCGACGCGTTCGAAGTCGAAGGCATCGGCCACAACCTGCCTTTCCTCTCGGCCGTGATGACGCATCCGCGCTTCCAGTCCGGCAATATCACCACCAAATTCATCGCCGAGGAATGGCCGGAAGGATTTCACGGCGTCGAGCCTGATACCGCGCAGTCGCGGCTGCTCGCCGCCGTGGCGATGTTTGCCGAACACGCCGACGAGACGCGCAAGACCCGTATCTCCGGCACCCTAGCCAACCATACGCGCCGGCTCGGCCAGCGCTTTGTGGCTGCCGCCGGCAAGAATATGTGGTCACTGACGATCGTCGAAGAAGTAGACAGTTTGCGGGTCGATTTCGAGGATGGCGCATCGCTTTCCGTCAGCTCGGACTGGAAACCGGGCGCTCCGCTCGGCCGGTTCACCATCGGCAGCGAGCAGCATGACGTCAAGATCACCAAGGCCTCGACCGGCTGGCGGCTACGCTGGCGCGGCGTGGATGCCGTCTATCGGGTGATGACGCCGCGCCTGTTCGAGCTCGCGCGATTCATGCCGGTGAAGCAGGCGGCGGATACGTCCAAGCAGTTGCTTTGCCCGATGCCTGGCGTGATCACGCAGGTGCTGGTCAGGGCGGGTGATCAGGTCGAGGCAGGACAATCGCTGGCGACGGTCGAGGCGATGAAGATGGAGAATGTGCTGAAGGCGGAGCGCAGGGCGGTGGTAAAATCGGTGAAAGTCGAGGCTGGGCAGAGTCTGGCGGTGGATGAAGTGATTATGGAGTTTGAATAATGGGCTATCGCATCACCCTGTTGGCGACACCGCTCGCCGCAGCCGATCCGGTTTTGCACGGTCTTCGCTTAAAAGCTGGCGACCAATCTGATTCGTGGAACGAAACGCAGGCGAGTGGTGCGTCAGATGGTGAGAGATACATCATCTGGGTAAACGACGATTCACTTCACTTTGCCTATCCAACCTTGCTTGAAGCGTCGAAGCGCGGCGAATTGCTTGTGCTCTTGGTAAACGAGACTGTCATGGTGTCGGGAATCATGCGGCTTGAGAATGGCAAAGCCCTTTGGTCAGTCGCTCACGTCTCTGATGAAGGTGCCGATCACCTGGTGTCAGAGGGCAACCCGCCGGACTTCTACCAGGAAGTCGTTGACGGCCTTCGGGCCGACTCCAAAGTGATCCGCAGCTACGAGATCGACTATGCCTTCGAGGTGCCAATCGCGCTTTTCAAACGATTGACAGGATTTCGGCACGACGAGGAGCATGACTTGTCTTTCGTCGCGTTAGAACAGGAATGACAGGCTTGCATCCGCGCCGTTCGTTAGATTCCGTAGAAGGGATAAGCGGTGTCCCTGGCTCAGATAACAGCATTTCTCTTTTCCCTTTGGAGACCATTCAATGACCGAAAAGAACCTCTCCGATTGGGAAAAGCTTGCCAACAAGGAAATCTCCAGTCCGCCAAACTCCCTTAACTGGCACACCCCTGAAGGCATTGTCGTCAAGCCGCTCTACACTGAAGCCGATACCGAAAACCTGTCCCATCTCGGCTCCCTCCCAGGTTTCGCCCCCTTCACCCGCGGCCCCCGCGCCACCATGTATGCCGGTCGGCCCTGGACGATCCGGCAATATGCCGGTTTCTCGACGGCGGAAGAATCCAACGCCTTCTACCGCAAGGCGCTCGCCGCCGGCCAAAAAGGCCTTTCCGTCGCCTTCGATCTCGCCACCCATCGCGGCTATGATTCCGACCATCCACGCGTCACCGGCGATGTCGGCAAGGCCGGCGTGGCGATCGATTCGGTCGAGGACATGAAAATCCTGTTCGACAGGATTCCGCTCGAGGACATGTCCGTGTCGATGACCATGAACGGCGCGGTGATCCCCATCCTCGCCAATTTCATCGTCGCCGGCGAGGAGCAGGGGGTGGCGCGGGAAAAACTCTCGGGCACGATCCAGAACGACATCCTCAAGGAGTTCATGGTCCGCAACACCTATATCTATCCGCCCGAGGCATCGATGCGGATCGTGGCGGATATCATCGAATTCACCGCCAGGGAGATGCCGAAGTTCAATTCGATCTCGATCTCCGGCTATCACATGCAGGAGGCAGGGGCGACGCTGGTGCAGGAACTGGCCTTCACGCTCGCCGATGGCCGCGAATATGTCCGCGCGGCACTCGCCAAGGGCCTTGATGTCGATGATTTTGCCGGGCGGCTCTCCTTCTTCTTCGCCATCGGCATGAATTTCTTCATGGAGGCGGCCAAGCTGCGGGCGGCAAGGCTTCTGTGGTCGCGGATCATGGCCGAGTTCAATCCGAAAAAGCCGTCGTCGTCGATGCTGCGCACCCATTGCCAGACATCAGGCGTGTCGCTGCAGGAGCAGGACCCCTACAACAACATCGTCCGCACGGCCTATGAGGCGCTGTCGGCCGCACTCGGCGGCACGCAATCGCTGCACACCAATTCCTTCGACGAGGCCATCGCGCTGCCGACCGAGACCTCCGCGCGTATCGCCCGCAACACGCAGCTGATCCTGCAGCACGAGACGGGCGTTACCAAGGTGGTCGATCCGCTGGCCGGTTCCTACTATGTCGAGAGTCTGACGGCGGAGCTGGCGGAAAAGGCCTGGGCGCTGATCGAAGAGGTCGAGGCGCTCGGCGGCATGACCAAGGCGATCGACACCGGCCTGCCGAAGCGGATGATCGAGCAGGCCGCGACCCAGCGCCAAGCCGCCGTCGACCGCGGCGACGAAGTTATTGTCGGCGTCAACAAATACCGCCTGCCGGAAGAGGCCGCGATCGAGACGCTCGACATCGACAACAAGGCGGTGCGCGAGGCGCAGATCCGCCGGTTGGAGAAGACCCGCCAGCTTCGCGATCCGCAGAAATGGGGGGCGGCGATCGACGCGCTGAAGGCCGTGGCCCGCACCGGCCAGGGCAACCTGCTCGCGGCGGCGATCGAGGCGGCGCGGGCGCGCGCCAGCGTCGGCGAGATTTCCGACGCGATGCGCGAGGCGTTCGGCAACTATTCCGCGGTGCCGGAAGTCGTGTCCGACATTTATGGGCCGATGAGCGAAAGCGATCCGGACTATGAAATCATCGCCGGTCGCGTGGCGCGCCACATCGCCGAAACCGGCAAGAAGCCGAAAATTCTCGTCGCCAAGCTTGGCCAGGACGGCCATGATCGGGGCGCCAAGGTGATTGCCTCTGCCTTCGGCGACATCGGCTTCGACGTCGTTGCCGGCCCGCTGTTCCAGACCCCTGACGAGGCGGCGGATCTTGCCATAAGCGAGAGGGTCGATGTGATCGGCGTCTCCTCGCTCGCCGCCGGCCACAAGACGCTGATGCCGGAACTGGTCGAGCAATTGAAGGCCAAAGGCGGCGCAAAAATCATCGTCGTCGCCGGAGGCGTCATTCCGCGCAAGGATTATCAGTTTCTGCAGGAGCATGGTGTGTCGGCGGTGTTCGGGCCGGGCACGAATGTCGTCGATGCGGCCCGCGCCGTGCTGGACCTTGCGGAAGGACGGCTCAGGAATGAGTGACATGTTGACCCGCGTCAACCATATCGCGCTTGCGGTGCCGAACCTGGATGTTGCCGTTGCGCGCTACCGTGACAGCCTGATGGCCCAGGTCTCAGCACCCCAAAAGCTGCCGGAGCATGGCGTCACCGTCGTGTTCGTCCAGTTCGGCAATACCAAGGTCGAGCTGCTCGAACCTCTGGGTGACGCCTCGCCGATCGCCTCGTTCCTGGCGAAGAACCCGGACGGCGGCATGCACCATATCTGCTATGAAGTGACGGATATCCTCGCTGCCTGCGATCATCTCAAGGCGGCCGGTGCGCGCGTGCTGGGCGATGGCAATCCGAAAATCGGTGCACATGGCAATCCGGTGCTTTTCCTGCATCCGAAGGACTTCTTCGGCACGCTGATCGAGTTGGAAGAAGTGAAGTGATCGGTGCAGACCTGCATCGCTTGACGGATAGGCAGCTTCGGCTAACGTCCTGACGGCATGGAGGAGCATCGGATGAGGCTGAAAAACAAGATTGCATTTCTGACGGCAGCGGGGGCCGGCATCGGCCGGGCGACGGCGCTGGCTTTCGCCCGGGAAGGCGCCCGCGTCATCGCCACGGATCGTGACGCCAAAGCCATCGAGACGTTGACGCCCGAGCTGGACGCCATCTCAGGGGGTCATGAATGTTTCGTGCTCGACGTACTCGATCATGCGGCGCTGATCCGCGCCGCCGACAGCCACACCGACGTCAACGTGCTTTTCAACTGCGCCGGCTGGGTGCATCAGGGCAAGCTGACCGACACGACAATCGAAGACTGGCAGCGCTCCTTCGATATCAACGTCACCGGCATGTTCGTGCTGACCAGGGCTTTCGTGCCACATTTCCTCGCCAATGGCGGCGGCAACATCATCAATGTCGCCTCGGTTGCTTCCAATCTCAAGGGCGTGATCAACCGTGCCGCCTATTCATCGTCGAAGGCCGCCGTCATAGGCCTGACCAAGTCGATCGCGTTCGACTACATGGCGCAGGGCATTCGCGCCAACACCATCTGCCCCGGCACGGTGGATTCGCCATCATTGCATGAGCGGGCGCGCAGCCTCGGGGAAGAGAGCGACGTGATGCGGACCTTCGTCGCCCGCCAGCCGCTCGGCCGGCTGGCCCAGCCGGAGGAGGCGGCAGCGCTTGCGGTCTACCTGGCGAGCGATGAGTCGAGCTATGCGACGGGAGCCGACTTCATCCTCGACGGCGGTATTACGCTGTGATGGATCGCGTCAGGTACCGCAGGCCTTGGTGACGGACCCTTCGAGGCCTCATTCAGCTTCGCGTCATGAGGCACCTCAGGGTGAGGGCAGAGATTTTGGCGCCACCGGTGCCTCAATCTGCTCTTGCTGCGACAGTGCTCGTGGCACTGCGAGCGCCCCACCCACCGCCCWCACCCWGAGGTGCCCCATGACGCGAAGCGGAATGGGGCCTCGAAGGGCCCCCCAAAAAAGCTGAGAACGGTTGCACTGTAGTAAGGGTAATGCAATCCTCAGCATGGAGGGGAGCAACCATGGAAGTCACCGTCTACATTCTTCGCTGCAGCGACAAGTCCTACTACACAGGCTTAACCAAGCAGGAGATCGAGGCTCGCGTCTGGGAACACAATCAGGGGATCTACGATGGCTACACCGCCAAACGCCGGCCGGTTGAACTCGTGTTTACCGAGACCTATGACCGCATTATCGATGCGATCGAGCGAGAACGGGAAATCAAGGGCTGGTCGAGACGTAAGAAAGAAGCATTGATTGCGCTGAATTACGAAGCCTGCCAGCGTTGTCGCGGCGCGGGCCGGCGAACAAGCCGGTTGATTAAATCAAAGTGGCGCTTGGGAAGGACCCTTCGAGGCCCCATTCCGCTTCGCGTCATGGGGCACCTCAGGGTGAGGGCGGTGGGTGTGGCGCCGCCGTAGCCCCAATCCCCCCTTGCTGCAAGGGCGCTTGTCGCACTGCGGGCGCCCCACACTCCCCTCACCCTGAGGCGCTTTTTCGGGCAGCCGGAAAAGCCTCGAAGGGTCCATCGCAGGCACATCACTCGTAAGCGGCGTCGACTGCGCCAGCGGCGCCATGAGACTTGGTTAAGGCGCGATCATACTCCAGAAATGGGCAGCAATTTTCAGCGCCGGCGCGCGCCGAGAATCCAGCGCCAGATCGTTCCACCGAGGAATTTGTTGAAGATGATGAAATAGGCGATGATCAGGAGGAAGGCGAGTGCTGCCGGCCAACCCGTGAGGTTGAAGCCTGTATCCGTCAATCCGCCGGTCAATCGTGCGACGAGATAACCAAAGACGACAAATGCGGTTAGGAAATCCAGGACCGCCGCGAGCACGAGGCGCCAGGTCGATGGACCTTTGGTGTTCCGGTTTATGTCTGTCATGCGCTCCCCCTTGCCGGGACAATAGTGGCAAGGATGGAGAGCGCGCAAGCCCCTTGCCGGGGCTTGCAAAAGCCAGCGTCTATTTCAGAAACGCCCCGATCGCGTCGACCTCATTCGACCGGACGTCGTGGCCGCCGGCATGCCACTCGACCTTCACATCGGCACCCTGCCGGCCAAGATAGTCCGCCAATGACTGCGTCATCGGCGCGGGGCAGATCGGGTCGCGCTGGCCGGCAGTGATCAGCACCTTCTTTCCTTTCAGGCCCGGCTGCGGGCCGGGCGTGAACGGGATCAGCGGGTGCATCAGGATGGCGCGGTCCACCAGTTCCGGATGTTCGAACTGCACGTTTGCCAGAATATTGGCGCCGTTCGAATAGCCGAGGCCGACGACTTCGGAGGCCTGCTTCGCCTCCTTCATCGCCTTGATGAAGCCGGCCATTTTCTCCGTGGCGCGGGCGAGGTCGGCCATGTCGTAGACACCCTCGCCGGTGCGCTTGAAGAAGCGGGCAGCGCCGTATTCGGAGACGTCGCCGCGCGGCGAGACGATCGTCGCCTCCGGCATCAGGCCGGCGGCGAACTCATAGAACTGGTTCTCGTCGCCGCCGGTGCCGTGGAAGACGAAGAACACCGGCTTGCCCTCGGCACCGGGTTTCAGCCGGTGCACATAGCCATGTTTTTCCATGCATTCGATCACGGCCATCTCAATCCTCCAGCTTCTGCAGGTGTTCGGCCAGGATCGGACGCAGGTGCCTGTGCTGCTGCGGCAGCATCAGGCCCTCGCCGAGATGGGCGGTGTCCTCGTCGCGGTCGAAGCCGGGTTCATTGGTCGCCACCTCGAACAGCACGCCGCCGGGGGTGCGGAAATAGATCGCCCAGAAATAGTCCCGGTCGATGACCGGCGTGACGTTATAGCCCGTGTCGATCAGCGCCTTGCGGACTTCGAGCTGTTTTTCGCGGTTATCGACCGCGAAGGCGACGTGATGCACCGAGCCCGCGCCCTGCATGCCGCGATTGATGTTCGGCATGGTTTCGAGGTCGATCAGGCCGGCGCCGTTGCCGCCGGGGATGATCAGGCGGGTGGTGTCGTCCTTGTGATCGAGCTGTTCGTAGCCCATGAATTTCAGCAATTCCCTGGTCGCGCCTTCGTCGCGCAGCCGCATGGCGACCGAATGGAAGCCCCGGATCGCGTGATCCGCATCGACACCGTTCTCGGTCCAGGGGTCGCGGGCATCATCCCTGACTTCAACGAGCGCGAAACCGTCGCCGTCGGGGCCGGCGAAGTTCAGGCGCTTCTCGCCAAAGCTTTCCTCCTGCTTGAGGCCGGTGGCGCCGTTCTGGGTCAGGCGTTCCTTCCAGTAGCTGAGGGCACCCTGGGGTACGGAGAACACGGTCGTTCCGACCTCGCCGGTGCCGGGGCGGCCGGCGCCGATATCGGGGAAGGGGAAATAGGTCATCACCGTGCCCGGCGTGCCGATTTCGTCGCCGTAATAGAGATGATAGACATCCGGCGCATCGAAATTGACCGTCTTCTTGACGCGGCGCAGGCCCAGCACCTTGGTGAAGAAGTGATTGTTGGTGCGCGCATCCGCGGCCATGGAGGTGACGTGATGCAGTCCCTTGATCTGGTTGAGCATGGCTTCAATCCTTTCGCGGCCCATCGAGTTGTTGTGCAGGGCCTCTTGTCGACGCTTTATATGCGCTCGCCGACACCATCAGGCTATCCCGCCCAACGAGCACGGATTGTTTCCAAATATCGAACGAAAAATTGATCGCCGTATATAAAATTGGTGACGATTGATCAGGGCCGGCGATAGAGGCGCGGCTTGCCATACATCGATCCGATGCGCTGGATGGCCGCCGGCAGGCGCTCGCGCCAGACCGTCATCGAATAGCCATTGGCATGGATCATCGTCGTTCGATCTTCCATGATCCCGACATGGCCTTTCCAGAAGACGAGATCACCGCGCTGCAGGTTGCCGCCGTCGACAATCGTGCCGATCGTGCGTTCCTGCATATCGGCATCGCGCAGCACCTGGCGGCCGGACATCATCATCGAGAACTGCACCAGGCCGGAGCAATCGAGACCGAAACTGGTGCGACCGCCCCAGAGATAGGGCGTCTCGATCAGCCGGGCGGCAATCGAAACATGATCGGTCAAGGCCGGGACGCCGATCTCGGCCAGATGGGCGGCGATCAGCGCGCCGGCTTTGGTCAGCAGGTAGCGGGTGCCGCGCGTTTCCGCCTCGCCGATCACGGCGAGCCGGCTGCCCATGGACAGCGACATGACCGGCGGCGTCTTCATATCAGGCTCGGGATAGAGAAAAGTGCGCGGTGCCACGACCCAGTGAGTGATCGGGGTGAGATCTTGCCCGAGATGGGCTTCTTCGACATAGCCGACATAGCCGTCGAGCACGGATTTGCCCCACACCCAGCCGTCGATCCGGTCCAGCACGACGATCTCTTCGCCGTGGATGAACTCGGTCTCGTTGGCGGCAAGCCGCTCCGGCCGTGCCCTGAGCGACGTTTTCATCGCCACGACACGCATCGGCGTGCCCTCGACGAAACGTGCCGCCTCCACCTGGCCCTTGAGCCCGGCTTCCGCAATGTCGGAGCGATAGGCATTCACGCGATGGTCGAGATCCATGGCATTTCCCTCAGCTCGGATGACGCCCCTTGTCGATGATGAGATCGCCGAACTTTTCCAGATAGAGCGCACCTGCCAATGTTCTTTTGATGATAACGTTGCGCCGGTCAAGGTTGTCGCGCGCCCGATCGACAATTCCCATGGCACCCATCGTGTCGAGCGCCCTTGTGATCACCGGTTTGGTGACGTTAAGCGTCGCAGCCAGCCCGCGCACCGTGTGCGGCGGCGGCATGAGATAGATATGGAGCAGAATGGCAAACTGCCGCACGGTGAGATCGCCCTCACCGCTCTTGACCTGTTGGAGCATGACGTCATGCCAGAGGCCGAGCGCCTGGGAGGCGGACAGTTCGACGGGCAACGGTCATCTCCGGTCAATCGTTTCGCGACCGTTCCATTTTCCGTCAAATGCCGCGGCTGCGCAAGCGCCGGTCTCGGCAAGGGTTAACCGCAGCCGGAATGCGGGTTAACTTTTGTTGTCCAGCGTTTCGAAGATAGCGCGGATCGCCTGCGCTTCGCCGCCAACGGGCGAATGCGGGCGCTCGTTCGGGGTCCAGGCAAAGATGTCGAAATGCGCCCAGCTCTTGGTCTTCTTGACGAAGCGCTTGAGGAACAGGGCTGCGGTGATCGCGCCTGCCATGCCGCCGGCCGGGGCGTTGGTGAGATCGGCGATCTTGGCGCTGACATCCTTTTCATAGCCTTTCCACAGCGGCAGCCGCCAGAGCGGGTCGTCGACCTCGAGGCTAGCCTCCATGAGGGTATGCGCCAGGTCCTCGTCGTCGGTGAAAAAGGGCGGCACGTCGGGGCCGAGCGCCACGCGGGCAGCACCGGTCAGGGTCGCCATGTCGATCAGCAGGTCCGGTTCCTCCTCGTCGGCCAGCGCCAGCGCGTCTGCGAGGATCAACCGGCCCTCGGCATCGGTATTGTCGATCTGGACGGTGAGGCCGGCGCGGCTCTTATAGATGTCGCCCGGGCGGAAGGCATTGCCGGAGATCGAATTTTCCACCACCGGCACCAGCACAGTGAGGTCGATCTTGAGCTTGGCATCCATGATCATCAGCGCCAGGCCCATGACATTGGCAGCACCACCCATGTCCTTCTTCATCAGCAGCATGGACGACGACGGCTTGATGTCGAGCCCGCCGGTGTCGAAGCAGACGCCCTTGCCGACCAGCGTTACCTTGCGATGCCCCTTCTTGCCCCATTTGAGCTTGAGCAGCCGCGGCGCCTGGTCGGAGGCACGACCGACGGCATGGATGAGCGGAAAATTCTCCTTGAGCAGCTGCTCGCCGCGCACGGTGCTGACATCGGCCTTGTAATGCGTGCCCAGCGCGCGGAAGGCGGCTTCGAGCGCATCCGGGCCCATGTCATTGGTGGGCATGTTGACGAGGTCGCGGGCCAGGAAGACGCCGGCGAGCAGCCGCTTGATGCGGCTCGCATCGGCATCGGCCGGGATCATCAGCGTCGGTGCCTCGCTGCTCTCGGATCTATAGCGGTCGAAGCGGTAGCTGCCGAGGCCATAGCCCAGCGCCAACCGGTTCGCCGTCAGCGGCGCGGTCTCGACATGCCAATCGCCGGCCGGCAGCAGGCGCGCCAGCCTGCCGGTAATGTAGGGCGTGTCCGACGGATTCTTGCCGAGGCCGAAAAGGGCACCGCCGAGATGGCCATCCCCCGAAGGAATGAGCAGCAGCGTGCCGGTTTCGCCCCTATAGCCGGCTTTCTTCGCCCAATCGAGTGCCAGGGGATCGACAATGCCGGTGTCGAGCTGCGCCGGCGTCACGGCAAAGATCGGCAGCGTCTTGCCCCCGTTGTTGTTGAAGGGGCTCGGACGGTCGATATACTGATAAGGGGCCATGGGAATCCTGTCGGCAAATTCTGGCGGGAGAATCGTCGCGTTAACGCTCTGTTAGGGTTAACAGATTATTGCTGGAGCGAGGGTTGCGCAACTCGGCCGATCGGGCCGCTGCCGGCCGGTTGATGCGGGAGATGGCGGCATGGCTCATCAAAAACCTTTTGCGCAGATGCGCGGAGCGCTTGCGATTGCGGCACTCATCCCGCTCTTGGCACTCGGCGCCTGCTCGACAACGAGCCGCGAAACGACCGGCTCTATCCCGCATCTCAACAAGCCGATCGACCAGATGAACCAGGCCGAGCTCGCCTCGGCGACCCGCTCGGTCGGCGATGACTACTCCAAACATCCCAGGGATCGAGACGCCGGCCTCAACTATGCGACGCTGCTCCGGATGACCGGCAAGAACGACCAGGCTCTGGCCGTCATGCGCCAGGTGGCGATCGCCTATCCGAATGACCGCACCGTGCTGGCCGCTTACGGCAAGGCGCTCGCCGGCGCCGGCCAGCTCGACCAGGCGCTCGACGCGATCAACCGGGCGCAGACGCCCGACCGGCCGGACTGGCGGCTGAAATCGGCCGCCGGTGCGATCCTCGACCAGATGGGCCGCGCCGAAGAGGCGCGCGCCGCCTATCGCGATGCGCTCGATCTCCAGCCGAACGAGCCTTCGGTGCTTTCCAATCTCGGCATGTCCTATGTGCTGACCAACGACCTGAAGACGGCAGAGACCTATCTGCGCTCGGCCATCAACCAGCCGGGGGCCGACAGCCGCGTGCGCCAGAACCTCGCCCTCGTCGTCGGCCTGCAGGGCCGCTTCCAGGATGCCGAGAACATCGCCCGCCAGGAACTGACGCAACAGCAGGCCGAGGCGAATGTGGCCTATTTGAAGGCTATGCTGGCGCAGAATGATTCCTGGCAGAAACTGTCGAACCAGGATGGGAAGAAGAAGCAGGGGTAGGTGGGCGGTTCGCCTTATTACTTACATTTGGTCGGCGCAAGAAATACCCCCCTCTGCCCTGCCGGGCATCTCCCCCTCAAGGGGGGAGATTGGATGGGGCACCGTCGTCGCCTCTATCTCTTCCGTCTGGTTTTCCCAGTGGTCAACGTTCATTTGAGGCAAGAAGCGCGCCTCTTGCCAATCTCCCTCCTTGAGGGGGAGATGCCCGGCAGGGCAGAGGGGGGGGTTCGGCCTCCTACAATCCCGCCAATTCCTGCCGCTGCTCCTGCATCCTGAGAAAGATGCGATAATCTCGCTCGAAAGCGTGGTGGTTAGCCGGATTCGGGTGATAGACCGTCTCGCTCCGCCGCTGCATCGCCCGGCAGGCTTCAGCCAATGATCCGTGCCACCCGGCCGCGCTGGCGGCCGTCATCGCCGTGCCGAGCAACATGGCTTCCTCGCCGGCGGAGACGATCACGTCGCGGCCGGTGATGTCGGCGTAGAGATGGGCGAAAAGCGGGTTCTTCGCATGGCCGCCGCCGAAATAGAGCCGCTTGATCGGCCCCGACGCCTCCATCCGCTCGATTGTCTGGCGCATGCCGAGCACGAGCGCCACCATGGTGCGGTAATAAAGCGCCGCCAGGCCCTCGAACGACGCGTCGAGCGACAGTCCGTGGATGCTGCCGAGCATGGATGCTTCGCCGAACGGCGTTCGATTGCCGTGGAAATCCGGCAGGACATGGATCCTGTGGCCGAAGTCATGACCGCGTGACAACAATTCGGCAGAAATAAGCGCCAGCACCTGCTCGTGGTCCGCCGTGACCGGCGGCCGGCCGAGATGGATGCGCAGGATATGGTCGAGCAGCGCGCCGGCAGCGGACTGTCCGCCTTCTGAAATCCAGTAGCCCGGCAGTGCGGCGCCGAAATAAGGCCCCCAAAAGGCATGCAGGAAATGCGGTTCGCTGGAAAGGCGCATGACGCAGGTCGAGGTACCGCCGATCAGGCTGGCATGGTCGGCTGCATCGGGGTCGGCGCCGATCTGCGCCAGCGTGCCGGCATAGGCGTCGATCATGCCGGCCGCGACCTTCACGCTCCGCGGCAGGCCAAACGCAGTGGCGGCTTCCGCGGAAAGAGTGGCGATCGGGCTGCCGGGGGCCACCGGCGCGTCGCTGATGCCAGCCTTCTCGCGCAGGTCTTCAAGTCTGCCTGCGCGGAGCAAATCGCCATCCCAGCCCGGTTCCGCATGACCGAGATAGTGCCATTTGGCGATCAGGGTGGACGCCGAGCGTGACAAGCTGCCGGTGGCGCGGAAGGTGAGGAAATCGGCGAGATCAAGGATCATTCCGACGGCCTGCCATCTGTCAGGTGCGAGCATGTCCCTGGCGGACATGATCTTCGGCAGCTGCATTTCCGGCGAGACGATATTGCCGCAATAGCGCAGGCTATCCGCACCCGATTCCGTCAGATGCGCGGCCTCGCGGATGGCGCGGTGGTCGAGCCAGGCGATGGTGTCCCAGCCCGGTTCGCCGCTCAGCGCAACGCTGATCGGCCTGCCCTGCCGGTCGAGAAATGTCAGCGAGCAGGTGGCGTCGAAGCCGATCGCGTCGACCTCGGCAGGATCGATCCCCGACTGCGCGACGGCATCGCGCACCGAGGCGGTTACGGCGCTCCAGATATCGACGGAGGAATGTTCGGCAATCGCAGCGCCCTCGCGGTTGAGCGCGATTGTGCGCGCCGCGCGGGCCATAAGCGCGCCCGTTCGATCGAACACACCGGCCCGGGCACTGCCTGTGCCGACATCGACTGCGACGACGAACTCCCCCATGCGCCTCTTCTAAGCTCTTGCCGTGCTGATCAAATCCGGCAAGGACCGCATATCATCAAAAATCAGCGTCGGCTTCAACCCCTCAACGACCTCATGCAGATTGGAGAGCGCCGCATGCGAGCCACCGGTGAAGGCAAAGACCTGCATTCCCGCCGCATGCGCGGCCTGGATGCCTGCCGGGCTATCCTCGATGACGATGCAGGCCTCCGGCGCAAAGCCCATGGCGCGGGCGGCGTGCAGGAAAAGATCGGGCTCCGGCTTGCCGCGCTCGACCATGCTGGCGCTGAAGATATTGGGCTCGAAAAAGCCGATCAGGCCGGTCTTGGTCAGCGACAGGCGGATACGCTCCATCTGGCTCGACGAGGCGACGCAATGCGGCAGCATGAAGCCGCCGAGCATGCCGGCGACGCCGGGGATCGGCTGCAGCTCGGCCTGGAAGCGGGCATAGAGCTGGGTCCGCATCGCCTCGATATGATCTTCGGAGAGCGCAATGTGGAATTCGTCGGCGATCATGCGGGTGATCGACGCCATGCTCTTGCCGAGGAACTGCCGATAGGCACGGCTTTCGGAGAGCTCGACGCCGGCGCTGACCAGCGTGTCGCGCAAAACGGCAAACGAGATCGGCTCGCTGTCGACCAGGACACCGTCGCAATCGAAGATCACCAGTTGGGAAAGGGGGTTCGGCATGGCTCAGACCACCCGCCCCCAGACATCCGGCAATGCGCTCGCGTCGATCGAACCATTGCCGGACCTGAACATTTCACACCCCTAAGCCACCATCCAGATAGGCGGACAGGGTTGCACGCGTCCCTCTCTCCCGGAGAGAGCCGAGCGCTTGCGAAAACCGCTGCTGGAAAACCGCCGCCTTGCCAACATCGCCGAAGATGTCTTCGAGTTCAAGGAAGGCAAGCGGATTTTGTTTCGACTTCAATGCCGCAGCCTGCAGCCGGCCGGCATTGGCGTCGTTGAAGACGATGGTGCGGCCGCTATCCGATGTGCCCTCGAAATAGCGGCACCAGAGAGCGGAGACCAGCGCCAGGCCGCGCACATCCTGGCCTTTGCGCAGCCGGTCGGCGGTCGAGGGCAGGATGAATTTCGGCTGGCGGTTGGAGCCGTCCTGGGCGAGGCGCGCCACGGTGTCGCCGATCTTCGGATTGGCGAAGCGGTGCTCGATCAGCTTGAAATAATCGTCGAGATTGGTGTTGGGCACCGGTGGAATGCAGGGAATGATCTCGGTCTTTTCCAGTTTGGCGAGGAAATTGCGGATCAGCGGCTCCTCCATCGTCTCGTGGACGAAATGGATGTCGAGCAGTTCGCCGGGATAGGCGATGGTCGCATGGCCGCCATTGAGGATGCGGATCTTCATCAGTTCATAGGGCGCGACATCGTCGACGAAGGTGACGCCGACCTTTTCCAGCGCCGGTCGGCCGGCGGTGAACTTGTCTTCCATCACCCATTGCTTGAATTCCTCGCAATAGACGGGCCAGGCGTCGTCGATATCGAAGGTGTCCTTGCAATGGTTGATCTCGCGCGCGGTCGTGGCCGGGGTAATACGATCGACCATGGAATTCGGAAAGGTCACGTTGGCGGCGATCCAGTCGGCGAATTCACCGTCCGACAGTTTCGCCAGGCCGGCGACGGCATGTTCGCTGACGTGACCGTTGCCGGGAATATTGTCGCAGGACATGACGGTGAAGGGCACCAGACCGCGCTGGCGGCGAAGCTTCAGGCCGGCGAGGATGATGCCGAACACTGTCTTCGGATCGGCCGGATTCTGGCCGTCGGCGGCGATCGCCGGATGGTTCGGATCGAAGGTGCCGGTGGCCGGATTGATGAAATAGCCGCCTTCGGTGATGGTCATCGAGACGATGCGGGTGGATGGATGGGCGAGTTTTTCGATCATGGCGCCGCGATCCGCCGGATCGAGGAAGTCGATCATCGCGCCGGTGACGCGGGCTTCGGACTTGCCGACATCCTGCTCGACCACCGTGGTCAGGTAGTCCTGGGCCCTGAGTTTGTCGCGCATGGCGCTGTCATAGGTGGTGACGCCCGCGCCGATCAGGCCCCAGTCGCGATCCTCTCCGAGATTGAAGAGGTCGTCGAGATAGACCGCCTGGTGGGCGCGGTGGAAATTGCCGATGCCGAAATGCACGATGCCGGGCTTGATATCACTCCGCTGGTAGTTCGGTACCGCCGCATGGGCGGATATGGTGCTGAGATTGGCGAGCGACAGGGATATAGTCATGGCTTCATTCCTATGTCTGGGGACGAACCCGTCCATCCGTGCCACTGCYGGATCAATGCGACCGGCAGCGATGTGTCAAGCGTCGCTGGAGGCAGGCGACAAAACCGTACCCGCCTCCGGAAGGCCGGCAATCTTGGTCAGCGGATCGCCAGACCGTTGGCGTCGAAACGATGAAGTCTGGTGGCATCCGGCGTCAAATAGACGGTCTCGTCGAAATGGATGTCGAAATCACCSGGCGCACGCACCGTGATCGTGCCYACCTTTTCCGTATGCACGTGCACGAATGTGTCGGCGCCGAGATGTTCGGCGACACCGGCCTTGCCCTTCCATTTGCCTTCGGTCTTGGAGATGCCCACGTGTTCGGGCCGCGTGCCGATCGTCGTGGCGTTGAGCGCCTGCGCCTCGGCRCCGGTCACCAGGTTCATCCKSGGCGAGCCGATGAAGCCGGCGACGAAGACATTGKYTGGCGTGTGRTASAGTTCCATCGGCGAGCCGACCTGTTCGATGCGGCCGGCATTGAGCACGACGATCTTGTCGGCCATGGTCATGGCTTCSACCTGGTCGTGGGTGACGTAGATCATCGTCGTGCCRAGCTGATGATGCAGYTCGCTGATYTCCAGCCGCATCGTGCCGCGCAAAGCCGCGTCGAGATTGGACAAAGGYTCGTCGAACAGGAAGGCGGAGGGCTCACGGACGATCGCGCGACCGATCGCGACGCGCTGGCGCTGACCGCCCGAGAGCTGCCCCGGCCGCCGCTCGAGGTAGTTGGTGAGRTTGAGAACGCGGGCGGCTTCATTGACCTTCTTGTCGATCTGCTCCTGCGGCATCTTCGCCATCTTCAGCGGAAAGGCGATGTTCTTGCGCACGCTCATATGCGGATAGAGCGCATAGGACTGGAAGACCATGGCGAGCCGGCGCTTGGCCGGCGCTTCGCTGGTCATGTCGCGTCCGTCGATCTCGATCGTGCCGGATGTGGTGTCCTCGAGGCCGGCGATCAGGCGCAGCAATGTCGACTTGCCGCAGCCGGACGGACCGACGAAGACCACGAACTCGCCTTCGTTGATCGTCAGGTCGATGCCCGGGATGACGGCGGTGTTGCCGAAGGACTTGTTGACTTTCTTTAGCTGGATCGTTCCCATTTTCGTTCCCTCCCGGATTGTTATTTGACCGCGCCGAATGTCAGCCCGCGCACCAGCTGCTTCTGCGAGAACCAGCCCATGATCAGGATCGGCGCGATGGCCAAGGTCGAGGCTGCCGAAAGCTTTGC